>JANWHR010000129.1 GCA_025450355.1 Micropepsaceae bacterium | reverse complement strand
GGGATAAGAATCGCGATTCCGTTCAGAAATCCGGGCGGCGTGCCTCGGGCATCGGCTCCATATCCTGATGGAAAGGATTGATGTTGTTCTCGGCGCAACTGACTTCGATCATCGGTCCGGCTTCGACTCGCCGGTATCGCTGGAGCGCATCCCAGGGCATTGTAAAGGCGTCGGGGTCCTCTACATGCAGGTTCACCTCCAGTGTTTGTCCGCCATCGGTCAGGTGAAACCGTTCGACGACGTGGAGCCTGGCACTGTGCGGGGTGCGGTAATTGTCGATGTAGGTCTTCTCGCTGAGTCCGATGGTGTCCACCACCAGCGAGTCGCCCTCATAATGTCCGGTTGAATCGCCAAACCAGGAAGGCTTCGGCTGCGCCAGATGCGGCGCGTTCAGGTGGACGCGACGGATCTGATGGTCGCTCTGCCACGTCATCAGCACCTCTTTGGGCGACTGCACGAAATAGACTGGCTGAACGGGGTAGAGCAGGAAACCCGGAACGCCCAGAGGCCAGCATGAGACCTGCCGGCCGTAGACGAACTTGCCGGCAAGCGTTTCGTCATTGAGACGTTTCAGCGCATCGCGTACCCAGGGACGCAGAATGGGGTTGCTCAAATCGGCGATTCTGCGCAGCGTCCCGTGGGGCGGCTCCGCAGCGCGCCGGGCGCGATAAAAATCCGGTGGTTCCGGAATGTAGGGGTCGGGAATATCTCCCATGATGTGCGGCTGGTCTGGCGGATTTGCGACCGGACGCGGGCCAGTGGGCAAGGCAATGAAGTCGTTGCCGTAAGCGATCCACGCCACGTCTGGCCTCGGTGAAAAATCCGCAGCCGGCGCGCTTGTTTGAGCGGGCAGCGCGGTCGCGGTAAGAGAAGCTGCCAGGACACCGCCGATGGCGCCTCGCTTCATTGTTCGGCCAATGGAGGTCATGGCACGCTCCTGCCCACGATTATAAGGATACGGCGATGATCGGGCGAGCGAAACCGTTCAGAAGCCCCGTTTGTCCGCTCGCGGAATCTGGGTATCAATGGATCGGGAGTGCTTGCACAACGGAGTTCGCATGGCCAATGAGACCGCGGTTCGGGAAGCGGGTCGCGATTTCATCCGCGACATCATCGCGGCCGATCTGGAATCGGGCCGGATCGCTGCGATCGTGACGCGATTCCCGCCGGAGCCCAACGGCTATCTCCATATCGGACATGCGAAGTCGATCGGCCTGAATTTCGGCGTGGCGGAAGAGTTCGGCGGGTGTTGTCACCTGCGCTTCGACGATACGAATCCCGCGAAAGAGGAGCAGGAGTATATCGACGCGATCAAGCGCGATGTCCGCTGGCTTGGTTTCGATTGGGGCGAACATCTCCATCATGCATCGGACTATTTCGAGCGGCTCTACGAATGGGCGGAATGTCTGATCGGGCAGGGCAAGGCCTATGTGGACGATCAGTCGCAGGAACAGATTCGGGCCAGTCGCGGCACACTGACCGAGCCCGGAACGGACAGTCCCTGGCGAAATCGCAGCGCCGGGGACAATCTGGATCTGTTCCGGCGGATGCGCGCGGGCGAATTCGCCAATGGCGCACGCGTGCTGCGGGCGAAAATCGATATGGCATCAGGCAACATCAATTTTCGCGATCCCGTATTGTACCGCATCATTCACGCCGCCCATCCGCGCACCGGAACCAGCTGGTGCATCTATCCGAGCTATGATTTTGCTCATGGGCAGTCGGACGCCATCGAGCACATCACGCATTCGATTTGTACGCTGGAATTCGAGGATCACCGGCCCCTGTACGACTGGTTCATCGCGAATCTGCCGGTGCCGTCGCGCCCGCATCAGTATGAATTCGCGCGGCTGAATCTGACCTATACGGTGCTGTCGAAACGTGTGCTGACAGAGCTGGTGCGCCGCGGGATCGTGGACGGCTGGGACGATCCCCGCATGCCGACGCTGGCGGGATTGCGCCGGCGCGGCGTGCCGCCGGAGGCGGTTCGCGAATTTATCCGTATGGTCGGCGTGGCGAAAGCGAACAGCATTGTCGACGTGGCGATGTTCGATCATGCCGTGCGGGATCATCTCAACCGTCGCGCGCTGCGCCGGATGGCGGTGTTGAGGCCGCTGAAAGTGGTGATCGAAAATTATCCGGAAGGCGCGGATGAAGAACTGGCCGCCATCAACAAACCGGAAGATGAATCGGCGGGGACCCGCCGCGTCCCGTTCGGGCGGGAAATCTTCATCGAACGCGACGATTTCATGGAGAATCCGCCAAAGAAATTCTTTCGCCTCTCGCCGGGACGTGAGGTGAGGCTGCGCTACGCCTATTTCATCAAATGCCGCGAAGCGGTGAAGAATGCGGCCGGCGAAGTGGTCGCGCTGCGCTGTACCTATGATCCCGAGACGCGTGGTGGCAATGCGCCGGACGGCCGGAAGGTGCAGGCGACCCTGCATTGGGTCTCGGCGGCGCATGCCCTGGAGGCGGAGATCCGATTGTACAATCCCCTGTTCACGCGGCCGGATCCCGGCGCGGACGGTGATGTGACGCGAGATATCAACCCCAATTCCCTGGAAGTGCTTTCGGGCTGCCGGGTTGAACCCGCCCTCGAAGACGCGCAAGCCGGAGTGGGCATCCAGTTTGAACGTCAGGGCTATTTCTGCCGCGACGAAGCGCCAGGAGCCACCGCCCTCATCTTCAATCGCACCCTCAGTCTCCGGGAGTCGAAGTGACATGAACGGCGCCGAAAGCCTGGTCCGCACACTGATCGCCTCGGGCGTGGACACCTGTTTTGCCAATCCCGGGACCAGTGAAATCCATTTCGTCGCGGCATTGGATCGTAATCCGGGAATGCGCTGCGTGCTGGCGCTGTTTGAAGGCGTGGTGACGGGCGCGGCCGATGGCTACGGCCGTTTTGCGCGCAAGCCCGCGGCGACGCTGATGCACTGCGGTCCGGGAATGGCGAACGGCCTCGCCTGTTTGCACAATGCGAAGCGCGCGGACACGCCCATCGTCAATATTGTCGGCGATCAGGCGACCTATCATGCGCCGCTGAACCCGCCGCTTGCGTCCGATGTCGAGGGCTGGGCGCGGCCTGTCTCGCAGTGGGTGCGGCGGGCACGAACGGCCAGGGAGGTCGGGATCGCAGCGGCCGAAGCCGCGCAGAATGCGCAGCGCGCGCCGGGTGGAAGTGCGACCTTGATCCTGCCGTCCGATGTGAGCTGGGGTGAACCCGGCGAAGAGGCCGCGGCTCTCGCTGTGCCCCGGCGGGAGAAGTCTTCGGCGGAGCAGGTCAATGGCGCGGCGCGCGTGCTTCGCTCCGGCGAGCCCGCAGTGCTTCTGGTTTCCGGTGCGGCGCTATTGCCGGAAAATCTCCCCTTTGCTTATGCCATTGCCTCGGCAACCGGCGCGCGTCTCATGGCGCCCACCTTCAACGCCCGAATCGCGCGCGGGCGCGGGCGTCCGCCGCTCGAGATCGTGCCCTATCCGGTGGATGACGCGGTCCGTCTGCTGACAGGGACCAAACAACTGGTCGTTGCCGGAACGGGTGCGCCGGTGGCGTTTTTTGCCTATCCCGGCAAACCGGGCATTGTTTCGCCGCCCGATGCGGAACTGCACGTGCTTGCGCGCCCCGATCAGGACATTCCGGATGCGCTTGCCCGGCTGGCTGCGGAACTGAATTGCAAACCGGCGGGTGTTAACCCCGCTGCCGTGCAGCCGTTGCCCCAGGATGGGCCGTTAACGCCGGAGCGTGCCGCGGCGGTCATGGCGGCTCTGCTGCCCGATGACGCCATCATCGTGGATGAGGCGATTTCCCTGCGTGGCGCATTCTTTGCGACGACCAAACATGCCGCGCCGCACGATTGGGTGCAGGTGCCGGGCGGCGCCATCGGCGGCGGGCTGCCTCTCGCCACCGGCGCGGCCATCGCAGCGCCGGGGCGGCGCGCGGTTGTTCTCGAAGGGGATGGCTCGGCGATGTACACGGTTCAGGCGCTGTGGACGCAGGCGCGTGAAAATCTCGACGTCACGACTCTGATCCTGTCGAACCGCAAATATGCGATTCTGGAAATTGAGCTGCGCGCGGCCGGTGCGCCCCAGGGCAATTCGGCCAGCGACCTGTTCGAAATCGCGCGCCCTGAAATCGATTGGGTGAAAATGGCCGCCGCCCAGGGCGTGGAAGCGGCGCGCGCCGATTCGGTGGCGCGGTTTGCGGAACTGTTTCAGCACGCCAATTCCCGCCGCGGCCCGTTCCTCATCGAACTGGTTTTGTGAACGCCACTGCATTCCCGGGGCGCCTGAAGGCGCGCCGGGAATGACAGAGGCCTACACCGCGACCACGTCCAGCGGTGCGACCAAATCGACACCTTTCAGACGTACGCCGCGGCCGGACCGGCCATCACGTTGATCCTTTGGGATTGGACGTCCCTCCGGATCAGACAGCCAGAGCCGTAACAGGTGGCGTTTGCGATGCTCCTCACGCCAGTCCTCATATTCGCGGCGCGTATGAAGCATGACGAAATTGTTGAGGAACTGGACGTCGCCCGATTCAAACGGGATGTCCACCGAACATTCCTCGACTGTCTCGCGATAGAGCGCGATTGCCTCTTTCTGCGCGGGCGTGAACGGTGGCACGCCCGGAAGCTTCTGTGCCTTGTCGATGGCGGCACCGGCGCCGGTGGCGCTGAAATATCCTTCCGTGAATGAAAAGATCGGCTGAGTGAACCACGGCTTCTCGCCGGCGTTCACCTCGCCGGAGCGTGAACGGTAAAAATCCTCGCATAGCACCCGCGCGAGGTCCGGCCGGCGCGACAGGACGCGGTTGTATACCGTCACGGAACTTGCAACCCGGCTTTCGCCGCCGCGCTTTGGGCCGTGCAAGCACAGCAGGCCGACATAATCGGACCCGTCGGCGTGAAACAGCATTTCGGCGCGTGTCATATAGCCCCGCGTATTGGCGTCGGAGTAGTCGCCGCCAAGGTCCTTCACGTGACCCAGGATGTGCCCATGGGCATTCTGCGACATGGTGGTGCCGAGATAGCTGCCGATCCCGAGATAAGCGATGGCGATTGCTTCCCGGTCGAAGCGGCCAACCGGGAAATTCCGCAGCATCACCATACCGCGGCCTTCGGTCAGTTCGCGTTTGACATCGGCCAGCACGCTGGCGAATCCGGCGAGGTGGAAGCGGTCGAGGCTGACCCGCTCGACCGTCATGCGGCGGCGGCGAAACGAACTCACCGCATCAGCCAATTCCGCGGTGTCGCGTTCGGTAATCTGATAGCTCCAGCTCGCGAGATCGCCGAGATCTTCTGGCGACCAGCCCGCCGGGTCCACCACGGGCTGCATCGGTACGGCCGGCAATCGAATGGCGCCGTCACAACTGCGAGACGGAATCCGGTCTGGCATTTCGTCAGCGTATCAGATTTGCCGCGATCGGCCAGCCCAACTGGAAACCCGCGCGCGATTGTGCATCATTGGCTTTCTGGTGCCGCGGGCGCCTCGCCCGCGCGGCATCGACGCTGGGCTGCCTGATGAAGATTGCCGCCACTGCTGCGCTTACCCTCGCGCTCGCCGCGCCGGTGCAGGCCGAAGACTTCTACAGGGGCAGGACGGTCACGCTGATCGCCGGCTATGCCAGCGGCGGCTCCTATGACCTGAACGCGCGTCTGGTCGCGCGCCATCTCGGGCGTTTCATCCCCGGAAATCCGGCTGTCGTGGTCTCCAACATGCCCGGTGCCGGTTCGCTGCGCTCGCTCGAATATGTCGAACGGATCGCGCCGCGCGACGGCACCGTCATCGAGATGTTCGATTTTACCGAAATCACCAATTCGCTGCTGACGCCGGAAACAGTGCCGATCGATTTCCGCAGGTTCAAATGGATCGGCAGCATCGCCCAGGATGTTGCGGTCTGCTACGCCTGGAACAGCTTGAACGTGAAAACGCTCGCCGATATGCAACATCTGCCGGTGATCCAGATGGGACGCACCAATCCAGGCTCGTCCTCCGACATCGAGCAAAAGATCCTGCGCAAGCTGTTCGGGGTCAAGGTGCACTCTGTCGCCGGCTATGGCGGCAGTGCGGAAGCGTTCATCGCCGTCGAGCGCGGCGAACTCAATGGCGGCTGCATCAGCTGGACGAGCTTGCCGCCATCATGGATTTCGGAACACAGGATTGCGCCCGTGCTGCGGCTCTCCTCCGCAACCGCCCCGGGCCTGCCTGCGGATGTGCCGGCTGCCCCTGGCCTTCTGAAAACTGAACGGCAACGAAAGGTCTTGCGGCTGCTGACGGCGGCCGGGGAACTTGGCAAGCCATTGGTGCTCAACCGGCAGGTCCCGGAGGAACGTGTGCAGATTCTGCGCCGCGCGTTTGCCGGGATGGTGAAAGACGGGGCATTCCTTGCCGATGCGAGAAAAATGCGCGAGGTGGTGAACCCGACGCCGGGTGATGCCGCGGAAAAGATTCTGGATGAGATCTATTCGAGCCCGCCCGATATTGTGCAGGCTGCGAGGGCCATTGCGAGCGAGTGAACGCCATGCGGAAACAGTTCTCAGGCGCATTCGGATTGGCGCTGTTGCTGGCCATGGTTGGTGGGGCGCAGGCGGCGCAGCGCAAACCCGCAGGCACCGTGACGCGGCAGGAGATCAGCATCAAAGGTCTGCAGCGTTCCTGGATTTTGTACATCCCGCGCAATCTGTCGCCCAACGCGCCGTTGCTCCTGATGTTTCATGGCTCCGGCGGTGATGGATTATCGACCCGCGAGGTCACGGGCTATCGCTTCGACATGCTGGCGGATCAGTACAAATTCGTGGTCGCCTATCCCGATGGCTACGAGACGACCTGGAACGATTGCCGCAAAGCATCGCCACAGCCTGCGCGCGTCAAGAACATTGACGACGAGAGCTTCATCGAGGCGATCATCAACAAGACCGTTACGGAATATCGCATAGACCGCAAGCGGGTTTTTGCGGCGGGACATTCCAACGGCGGTCAGCTCACCTATCGCCTTGCCATGGAACGTCCGCAGGAATTCGCGGGAATCGCGGCGATCTCGGCTTCAATCCCCACACCAGACAATCTTGCCTGCATGCCCAGTGGCGTGCCCATTCCGGCCATGGTGATCAACGGGACTGCGGACCCGATCAATCCGTTCGCGGGCGGAATGGTGAGGATCGGCCCTTCCACGCTTGGGAACGTAACATCGACGCGCGCGACCGCGGAATATTTTGCCAAAATCAATGGCGATACCGGCGCGCCCACGACCGTGAAACTGCCGCACAACGACCCGCGCGATCCGACGTCGGTCGAACGCACCACCTGGCAAACGCAGGGTAAACCGCCGGTCGTGATGTACGCAATTCACGAAGGCGGCCATGTCGTCCCGAATCCAGGTTTTCAGTACCCGGAAGTTCTCGGCAGGCAGACAAAGGACCTCGATGCCCCGGCCGCGATCTGGGACTTCTTCTCCAAACTCGCCCCGCGCCCCTGAGAAATCCCCCCTCAAAAGGGAGAGGTGCATAATGGGAGCCATGCCGGCTTTTGCTTGTTCATGCCGCGCTGGACGGCGGGGCGGGTGGCGACGCGATCCAGCCAGCGCTTCACATGCGGGAAGTCCGCGATATTCTGGCCCTGCCACTCCCAGCGGTTTGCCCAGCCGTAACAGGCGATATCGGCAATCGAATATTCGCCGGCGAGATATTCGAGGTCCGCCAGCCGATGGTCCATCACGCCGTACAGCCTGTGCATTTCGGCTTTCAGGCGATCCATCGTGTAGGGAACCTGCTCTTTCGCGAACCTCAGATAATGGTGCGCCTGTCCGCCCATGGCGCCGAGTCCACCCACCTGCCAGAACAGCCACTCCTCAACCACGATCCGGTCTCGCTCCGTTTGCGGATAAAATTTTCCCGTCTTGCGGCCGAGATATTGCAGGATCGCACCGGATTCGAAGATGGAAACCGGTTGACCGTCCGGACCGTCCGGATCGGTGATCGCCGGAATCTTGTTATTCGGAGATATCGCCAGATATTCCGGTTTCTTCTGGTCGCCCTTCGTGATGTCGATCCAGCGAATCTCATAAGGAAGGCCGCATTCCTCCAGCATGATACTGGCCTTTACTCCGTTCGGTGTCGGCCAGAAATAGAGCGTGATTGGCGTCACGGCGATCTCCTCCGTATGGCCTGTATCGCGTTTTCCAGCGCGCCCAGAAAGCGGGAACGATCCGTCTTGCTGAAACCGGCGTGGCGGGTTTCGCGCCCGGTCACCTCGCGCAGATGCCGGTTCAGGTCTCGCACGGCCAGCGCCATGCCAATACCGTCTTCGCTCACGGCCTCACCCTTCGGGTTGAGCACACTGGCGCGTTTCGCCAGGCAACGGGCGGCAAGCGGCAAATCGGAAGTGACCGCCAGATCGCCCGGCCCGATATGTTCCGCGATCCAGTCATCGGCGGCATCCGGCCCTGCCGCGACAAGCACGTGATGGAATTGCGGATTGCGGCTTGGGCGCAAACCGCCATTGCTGACGATGTGCACAACAAGTCCATGCCGAAGCGCGACGCGTTCCACTTCGTCCTTCACGGGACAGGCATCGCCATCGAGAAAGATTTCGAGCAAGGCGCTTATCCGGATTCCGGTTCAAGATGTCCCGCGCGGAGCAAATATTTGTCGCGACGCGCCTGCTGGAATCCGCGGTTCGGATGCCATTTCATGGTTTCCACTTCTGCATGCGCGCCGTCGAACCGGATGGCATTGTAGCTGTTGCCCGCCTCATCGCGCGTTCGCGTAGATACTGCGGTGCCCGCATGTACCACGAGCACGGCATTGTCGAGCAGGAGTTCAGTATTGGCATGGCCGCTGACCGGGCGATGATGATGGCCGGAAAGGAGCAGATGCACGCCGGCATCGGCGATCGCCCGCAGCGCCAGCGGGGAGCGGCCAGCAAGTTCGATTTTCGGTTCGCCATGTGCGCCGGCAATCGGATGATGCGTCACCAGGATGCGCCAGGCGGCTTCCGGAACATGCGCAAATGCGCGCCGGATCAGCGCCATCTGGTTCAGCGAAACCCGCCCGCTTTTGAACGTCAGGCTGCGTGCGGTGTTGATTCCCAGTACTGCCAACTCATCGTCCGCGTACCAGTCATTGCCTTCCAGACCGCAGGGGATATGCCGCCGGTATTTCCACAGCGGACTCACGAAACGGTGCACCACATTGTACAGCGGGATGTCGTGATTGCCCGGAACAATCAGCAGTGGCCGCCCGATGCGATCGAGAAAATGACGCGCCTGCACAAACTCGTTCGTCCGGGCGCGTTGCGTCAGGTCTCCGCTCAGGACCACCAGATCCGGTTGCATCTGGTGGATTTGATCAAGCAGAGCGTCGGTGATGCCGGGGTCGTGCCGGCCAAAGTGAACATCCGAAATATGGGCAATCAGACGCATCTTACGGAGTTTCACCCCTGACATATACGCGCAGGCTGGCCGGTCTGATCCGGTACCGCAGGGGCGGCCGCATCCGGATGACTTCGCCGTCCATGGCCACATCGAGGTGAACTGAGCGGGTGCTGATCTCCGCCCAGGAAACATGGAAAATACGGAGGTCTCTGGCGGGATCCGTCAAGCCGAGGAGGCATCTGAATGTGAACCAGACCAGTTGCAGCCGCGTCTGCTGTCGCGCGATGTAGATCGCCAGTTGGCCGGCATTCAGTTGCGGCCTTCTGCCCAAAGCGAACAGCTCCAGCAGGTACCGGTTGTTGCCGACGAACAGACACGGTGTGCGGCAGATTTCCGATCTTTCCGCGACACGCACGGTAAAGCGGCGCAGCGGGAACAGGTGTATCAGCCGGATGGCGGCAAGCAGAAAGGCCAATCCGCGCTGCACGCCGCGGCGCCGGCGTTCACGATCGATCACGAGAAACGGATAAGCACCCAGCGAGGAATTGTTGACAAATATCCGCCCGTTCACTTCACCCGCATCCAAAGATGCGCTGTGTCCGTCCGCAATCACCTGGACAGCCTGTTCGAGCTGTTGCGGGATGCCCGCATCCCTCGCGAAATGATTGACTCTGCCGAGCGGCAGGATGCCGAGTGGAATACCCGTGCCGGCCAGCGCGGCGGCAACCGCGCCAACCGTGCCGTCGCCTCCGCCTGCCACCACCGCATCGGCTGCTCCCGTGCCGATTGCATCACGTGCGCGCTTGTCCAGCCCGCCGTTAAAGGCGAGGACGATTTCCACGGCGATGCCATGATCTGCGAAACCGGACGTGATGGCGTTGCAAATCTCGCGCACCGGACGATGCAGGAATCCGGCTGCGGCAGTATTCAGGATGACACAAACCTTTTTGGGTTTTGCTGCCGCGTTCAATGGGGGCGCAGCCTTCTGATCGCGGGATAACAGCAGCAGATCCAGGCTGCTCCAACGCACCAACCGCCCAATATGTCGGCCGGATAGTGCAGCCCCAGATAGATACGGCTGAAACCGATGGCCAGAACGACGAGCGTTGCAGCGGCCATGAGCCAGACTCTGGTCCATTCGCGGGCCCTATGTTCAAGCAGCAGCGCCGTCAGGAAATAGGTTGTCGAGGAAAGAGTCGCGTGGCCGCTGGGGAATCCCGAGGAAAACACGCGAGCGGCCTGCAGTACCGCGTCCGGGCGTGGCCGGTCGATGGCCAGCTTCAGTATTTCGTTCAGGACCAACGCGCCGATTGCGGAACCCAGCAACAGCGCCGCGGCGCGCGGATCGCCGTTCAGCAGCCAATAGCCCGATATGGTGACGGCAAAGATCAGTACCGCGACGACGCTGCCGAGCGATGTGATGTCACGCATGGTTTCGGCCAGCCACTCCGGACCGGGGGGGCGGGCGAGATTGGCACTGTTGCGTAGCGAAAGGAGGATGGCGCGATCAAATCCCAGCGTGAGGTTCAGCGACACGGCCGTTGCCAGGCCGGCGAACAGAATGATGAGCACGACGACTGTAACAGTCGGGAACTGCGCGCCCCTCACTTCAGGACGGACCGGCTGCCGCGGTTGCGGGCCCTGTCTCCGCAGGAATCGCTTCGGTCCAGCCGCCGCCAAGCGCCTTGTAAAGCGATACCAGGTCGGTGACGGCTGCATTCCGGGTCTGCGCCACCTCGTCTTCCGCCTTCAAAAGCGTGGTTTGCGCCGTCAGGACGTTGAGATAATCCGTCAGTCCCACCGAATATTGCTGCTGCGCAATCGTCACCGAAGAATTTCCGGCGGTGACTTCCTGCTGAAGCAATGTGAGGCGCCGCTGGTCTGAATCATAGCGGGCCAGTGCGTCCTCGGTGTCTTGCAGCGCCTTCAGGACGGAGGCGCGCCAAGTGTAATAGGCCTGATTTTCCAGATCTTTATTGACGCGAACATTGGCCTGGAGGCGGCCCGCCGTGAAAATCGGCCAGGTGATATCTCCAAGACCGCCATAGCTGAGATTTTTCGTGGACAGAAGCGAACCGAACGACATGCTCCCGAATGAGGCGAGGCCGATCAGATCGAGCTTGGGATAGAGCTGTGCAACGGCAGCGCCCACCTCGGCGGTGGCAGAGGCGAGATAGCGTTCCGCTTCGCGAATATCCGGCCGGCGGCGAATAAGCTCCGCCGGCAATCCGACCGGCAGCGCGGCGGGCGCGCCCGGGGACGTGCCCGTCTGCGAGAGTTCCACGACCAGCGATTCCGGCGTGCGCCCGAGAAGCACGCCCAGGGCATCGATATTCGCATTCGCCTGTGCTTCCAGCGGAGGAATCTGCGATGCCGTGTCTGCTTCTTGTGCTGTAAGCTGATTGACATCGAGATAGGTGACGAAGCCGGTCTGGGCTTTCGCGGTGACTACGGCCACGGTGTTGCGCTGTCGTTCCAGCTCCGTGTTGATGATGGCGATCCGTCCCTGATCCGCCCGCAGAGAAAAATAATCACGGGCCACTTCGGCGGTGAGAGTTACTTCGGCATCGCGCAATGCCCAGACAGCCGCCTCTTCTTTCGCGTTCGCCGATTCCACATTGCGCGCAACGCCGCCAAAGAGGTCGATCTCCCACGTCGCGTCGAACCCGACAGAATAAAACTTGAGATTCGTGCCACCGGAAGATCCGCTGGCTGGCGCGGCGGTTGCGGCGCCTGATTCGGAGCCGGTGGAGCTGCCGGAGGATGAGGAGCCACTGGGGCG
>JANWHR010000128.1 GCA_025450355.1 Micropepsaceae bacterium | reverse complement strand
TCGGATCGATGCCGGAAGAGGTTGGCCATCTGCTGAAGATTGCGGCGATCAAGCAGCTTTGCCGGGCCGCGATGGTGGAAAAAATCGAAGCCGGCCCCAAAGGCGCGACGATCAGTTTCCGTCACAACGCCTTCCCCAATGCGGCCGGGCTGGTGAAGCTGATTGCCGAACACGCCGGTACAATGAAGGTGCGGCCCGATCAGAAGGTTGTCGTGATGCGCGACTGGCCGAGTCCGGAATCGCGGCTCAAAGGCGCTGAATCGCTCCTCCGCCAACTCGCGCGCCTCGCCATCGCGGCTTAACTCGGGCCATTCACGTTCATGTCCCCGGATTCGGCGAAGCTGCAGATCAAAACCGCTTTTGCCTATTTCTGGCCAGGGTCACGCCCGTAAGCTCGCCCGAGGTTGTTTTCTATTTTGTATTCGCGCCACATTTCCGGTTCTACGGGATGCAAGGCATTCACTCTGCGCGCGGATTCCTTCCGGCCGGCACATGCGGGTCCACGTAGCCGCGGGGCCCGTCCCATATTGGCAGACTGCCGGTTTTCGCGCATGATGAAGTGCGCAACCGGAGGGTGTTGCCTCAGGAGGACTGACATGAAGAGTTTGCTGGCTGTTGCATGCGCAGGCGTGCTGCTATCGGCGCCGGCGTATGCCGCGCTTCAGGCGGGCTCGCGAGCGCCCGATTTCAGCGCCCTTGCCTCGATCGGTGGCAAGGAATTCAAATTCGCCCTTGCCGACGCACTGAAGAAGGGACCGGTGGTGCTGTATTTCTATCCGGCTGCCTTCACGCCCGGCTGCACCATCGAGGCGCACAACTTCGCCGACGCGATGGGCGACTTTCAAAAGCTCGGCGCGACCGTGATCGGCGTTTCGCACGACCCGATCGAAAAACTGGACCGCTTTTCGCTCACGGAATGCCGCAGCAAATTCCCGGTCGCCGCAGATGCCGATGGCAAGATCATGCGGAACTATGACGCGGTTCAGGATCCGCGGGCCGAATACGCCGAACGGGTGTCGTATGTGATCGCTCCAGACGGGAAGGTGATCTACAGCTACACCGCCGGCGATCCCACCCACCATGTCGAATACACAATGGCGGCGGTAAAGAAATACGTTACCGGGCACCATTAGTTGTCGTTTCACTGAAGGTCTGAAGCGCAGAAGTTGATTGATCAAATTCTGTTGCTTCAGGCCTTCGCGCATTATGGTGTGGGGGTGCCTGGGTGTGACCCGCGTGAAACCACGTCAATTTTCGACGTGTTTTTCAACCCAGCTTGCGTAGGCACGCATGAATTTCGAGAGAAATTCGCGTGTCGAATCGTTCGTCAGCCTGCCTTGCGCATCGAACAGTTTATCGGCGCCCCCGACATAGGCTTCCGGCATCTGCATCGCGGGCATGTTCAGAAACACCAGCGACTGCCGGAGATGATGATTGGCGCCAAACGCTCCGAGGGCGCCGGGAGACACGCTGACGATACCTGCGGGCTTTCCGATCCAGACGCTTTTGCCGAATGGCCGTGAACCAACATCGATCGCGTTCTTCAGCACGCCCGGCACAGATCGATTGTATTCCGGCGTGACGAACAGGACGCCCTGCACAGGACGTATGCGGTCACGAAACGCGACCCACTCGTTCGGGGGTGTCCCTGTCTCGAGGTCCTGATTGTAGAGCGGCAAATTGCCAATCTCGACGATCGGGAGTTCGAGACTTTCCGGGGCGAGTGCAATCAGCGCATTGGCGGCTTTGCGGGAGAAGGATTCCTTGCGAAGACTTCCCACCAAAACCGCGATCTCGCGTTGTCCGGCCATTTGTATCCCCGTCCTGCAATCCTTTGCATCCAGCGTAGAACGCCGGCGCTCTTGCGGCGTTCCCGCGGCTTTGCTTTATGCCGCTTCAGGTCAGGAGTTACCATGCTCACATTCCAAAGTCTTGGGCTGATAGAGGCGGAGAAGGGGATCGCCGGCGGGATCGCCGGGGCGCAAGCGCGCCATCGGATCATGGCGTTTGCCGTTGCGGATCACAGGGGCGAAATGATCGCCACCGCGCGAATGGATGGAGCGCACCCCCGGATTTTGACCCACTCGGTTCGCAAGGCCTTCACGGCCGCGGTTATGTGCCGGCACACCCTGAGTTTCCGGCGCGATCTCGAAGAGCGTCGCGGCGATCTCGATCAATGGGGCGACAAGCGACTGACGACCTTGCCCGGCGGCCTTGTGGTTATGTCGGGCGGAACGATCGTGGGTTCCGTGGGTGCAGGGGGCGGCGGGCCGGATGATGAGGCGGTCGCCAGAGCCATGGTTGCGGCCATGGGCTTTGAAGTGGTTGAAGATCAACGCTGATCGATCGCGAGGCAGCCATGCGACAGAGCTTTTACCTTCCGGTGCCGAAGCAGTGGTGCGAACGCGGACACGATCGCATGATCGCGGCGCGGATCGGCAATCTGGTTCTCACGTCCGGAATTTCCGGTTTCGATCCGAAGACGGGGCGCATCCCCGATGGACCGGAGCGGCAGTTCGCGCAGGCTTTTGAGAATACGGTCTCGTTGCTCAACATGGCTGGTGCTGGCCCCGAATCCGTCGGGCTGCTCACCGTATGGATTCCCGGACGCTCGCATCGCGCCTTCATCAACAGGGACTGGCTGCAACTCTATCCCACGGCGAACCGGCCGGCGCGCAAAACCAATCAGGTACCGCTGCCTCAGGGTGTCGAAGTTCAGCTTATGGCTGCTTGTGTGATGGGCGAGAAGCGGACGCCAATCGAGATTCCGGGACTGTCGCACAAGGATCCACTGCCGATGGGCGCGAGATTGGGAGACTTCGTTTTCTCATCAGTGATTGCCCCGGAAAATCCGGCGACGGGAACGCTCGTGGAGGGCGCGCTGCCCCAGATTGACTGCGCATTCGAGAACATGAAGCGCTTCATGAAAGCGGCGGGTAGTTCGGATTCCCAGATCAATCATGTCTGGGTATTCATGAAGGATTTTGCCTGGCAGCCGGACATGGTGACGCGCTGGGTGACGGATTACCCCGACTTCGGCGACCGTCCGGCGCGCAAGACTCTGCCCTATGATCTCGCCGGCGACTCACAAATTCAGGTGCAATTGACCGGCATGCTGGGCGGACGGCGCAAGAATTATGAAATTCCAGGTGTCGGCCATGATGATCCGATTCCAATGGCCTCCAGCATCGGGCCGCTGCTGCAATCGTCGGGCATGTTCGGAATCGACCCCGCGACCGGAAAGCGCGCCGAGGGATTGACGGCGCAACTGGACAAGGCTCTGCGGAACATACGAGCGCTGCTGGATCAGGCCGATGCCGCAGCAGAGAACATTTTGCACCTGACCGTCATGCTCCAGGATTATGCGGATGTGCCGCAGGTTTCAGGCGCCTTGCGCGATTTCTTTCCGGATGAGGAACGGATGCCCGCGGTCAAATTCATCACCTATCGCATGCCCGCGCATTGGCGCGTCCAGTTCCACGTGACTGCCATGATTTAGCGCCGCCGGAAAATCTCCGGTTTGTCCAACATGGTTTCCGAATTTCTGGGCAGGGTAAGCGAATTCATCCTAATCTGAAGTCATGAGCAAACTTCCCATTTCGGCGATGATCATCGCCAGAAACGAAGCAGACCGGATTGGCAGAGCGATCCTGAGCGTGCGCGATTGGACCGCCGAAGTGATTGTCGTGGATTCCGGCAGCACGGACAACACGGTCGTGGTGGCAGAGTCGCTCGGCGCGAAGACATCCTGCCATCCCTGGCGGGGGTACGGTCCGCAGAAGCGCCATGCCGAAACTCTTTGTGCAAACCAATGGATCTTCAACATCGACGCCGACGAGGAAGCCACTCCCGAGCTTGTGGCTGAAGTTCAAAAACTCTTTGCATCGGGTTCTCCCGCACAAAAGGCCTATGCGGTGCGGACGCTCTGTGTCTTTCCCTTTGAGGAAAGGCCACGCCGCTTTGCCATCTCCATGGTGCACGGCAGGCTTTATCACAGGGACTTTGCAAGTTTCCGCAACAGTACCGTCCACGACTCCATTCGGCTCAACGACGGCAGCCGGCCGGTGCTGTTGAACAGTCCGATGCATCACTACATTTTCCGTTCGCATGCGCATGCGGTGGAAAAGGTGAATGCCTATTCCTCGCTTCAGGCCGACGATCTGTACCGCAAAGGCCGGGAGCCCGGCGCTGCGAAAATCCTGCTCACCCCGCTGTATGCGTTCTTCAAAGCCTATGTTTTGCGCGGCTATTTCCGCTATGGGCTGGATGGCGTCATTCGCAGCTACATCTACGCGTTTTCGCGCCTTATCCGCATCGCGAAGGCGCGGGAGCGATTTCAGGAGGAACGGTACCGCTCGTGTCTGCGCGACCGCGCAGGCGCCGCGCCGGCCGAGCAGGTCCAGGGTGGCGAAATTCCCGCGCGCTGAAATCCGCTATTTGCGCTCCGCCGCCTTCACCACCGCTGCAGCCTGCGCATAATCGCCCACGCTGCCATGGCCGCCGGCGAATTTGACCGGCTTCAATCCAAGCCGGTCCACGGCGTGTATCACCGCAGCGAGGTTGGGCGTTGATGCCGTAACAGGCGGCCCCGGGATCCAGATGTCCGTGATCAAGCCCAGCTTTGCCTCCGGAATCCAGCCCATCAACATGTCCGCAGCATGCGGATTTTGAATCGGGAAGAAATCCACCTCCCGATCCCCTTCCTTGGCCGACCATTTGCCGGAAACTTCGATCACCTGCGCTGTGAATGGCTGCTTCGGCGCGTTCCAGTTTTGCGTTTCCGGGCGGGACAATGCCCTGCGGAAATAGCCGCCGTCGCCGGGGCCGACGACAATCGTCGCGCCCTCGGCCGCGAATTGGCGCATGCCGCCGACGTGATCGACATGATGATGCGACAGGACCAAATAGCGGATCGGCTTGCCGGGATAGTGCTGGTGCGCGAGCTTCAGATGCTCAATCGCCTGGCCGTCATCGTTGGGTGCTTCCATTGCAACCAGATATGGCCCCATATCGATGAAAACCGTGTTGTGCGTCCAGCCCTGCGTTTCGCTGACATGAGGTGCGATATCCACGATCGTCGGCTTCGTCCCGTCGTCGCCATACATCGTATCGGAATCGAAATAGAAGCTGGAATACTGGCGCCGGATGACCCAGTGGAACGGCGTGATGCGCGGATCGGCCGGTTTTGCCGCGTTCGCCAACTGATCCGCGGGAATATCGAACGCGCCCGGCGGTACGGCCGCATTGGGCGTAACATTCGAGATCGTCATGTCGGCGACCTTCATCCCGTTCAACGTGTAAAAGGCGTGGAACGGCAGTTTCGCTCCGGCCACCTCGCGCCAGTCGGAAAGCTGCGCATCAAATGCCGAGTCGCCTTCAAGAGCATCCCAGTCCGGTGTGCGAATGCGCGCGGGAAGGCTGGTGGCGGGATCGAACATCACGATGAACGTGCCGTAGTCGCTTCGGTACTGCACTGCAGGGAAGGTTTTCCCATCGGCTGCCTGGCCGGCGATCGCCGAAACGCGATCCGGATGGGCTTTCATGGATCGCACAATATCCAGACGCTCCAGCTCGCGCAGGGTTACGGTGAGTCTTCGTCCGGAAAATGTCTGCGCCGGTTTTCCATCGACCGTAATCGCGCGTTTTGGTGTGCGGCCGTTGGAAGCGTTGTTGCCCACGACCCAGCCCGCCCTGGGCGTGACGACCTCAGTGAATACGCGCCGGGTTCCGTCGTCGTTCTTCGGCCGGTTCCACTCATTGCGCGTAAGACCGCGCGTGAAGTCGCGGAGCTGGACGAGATCGGAATAGCCGACATCGGGCTTGTCGGGCGTGGCTACCGAATAGGATTCACCCGGGTCCCATTGCAGCAGGTGGGCGTGCAGCGAGATGGTTTTCAGTGCCGCGAGCCGGTCGCCGCCCATGGCAGCGTATGCTGCATCGACCAGGGCCTGCGGAGTGGCCGCCGGAGCGGCAAACGGAGCTTTTTCCAAAGGCGCCGCAATCGCCACGCCGGTCAGCAACGCTACCGCTATGTTCTGCCGCAATGTCATCCTTGATCCTCCGGCGCCGGTCAGTCCGGCGCTACGCGATGTCGCGCTTTACGACAACAATATATCAGCCATTGCCCGGCCGCGAGATTGGTTTCCCGCGGCAATTTCGCTACAGCCAGACCGCTCACGATAGGAGACTGCAATGTCGGTTCTCAACTGGCTTTGGAGAGTTGTCAGGGGCGTCCTGAACGCGGTCGCAGGGGTGGTGGTTTTTTTGATTTTCGTGGCCGTAATCGCCGGAATTGCCGCAGCGATCCGGGGCGACGGCATTCCCGCGCGAACCGTGCTTGACCTGGATCTCAGAAACGGCATGGACGACAAGGCTGCACCGGGGTTGCTCGCGCTCGGTGCCGGGAAGCTTTCCATTATGGATGTCGTACTGACGCTGGACACTGCCTCTCGCGACAATCGCGTCAGGGGTCTCTTCATTCGTGTGGGCTCGGGTGACCTTTCGCTGCCCAAAGGCGAGGAATTGCGCGATGCGATCAGGCGCTTTCAGCGGGCCGGCAAATTCGTCATCGCGGATTCCCAAACCTTCTATTCCGGCGGCCTCGGCGATTACACCGCGGTTGCAGGTGCAGATCAGATCTGGATGCAGCCGGTGTCGAGTTTTTTTGCAACCGGAACATCCACCACAACGCTGTTCTTCAAGGGCCTGTTCGACAAAGTCAATGCCGTTCCGCAATTCGTCCAGCGCTACGAATATAAAAACGCGGCCAACATCTTTACAGAGACGGATTACACGCCCGCGCACCGGGAAGCAACGACCAGAGTTCTGCAATCCTGGTACGATTCTGCCGTATCGGAAGAGGCTGCGGATCGTCACCTTGATCGTGCCGTTCTGATCGATGTCCTCAACCGTAGTCCGTCGATGGTGGAGACGGTGAAGGAAAAAGGCTTGATCACAAATATTGGATATGAAGACGAAGCACGCGAAGCTGCGACGGCAAAAGCCGGAGCCGGCGCAAGGATCATCGACTTTGCGCGATATCGCGGCGCGACCCGGAACCGCGATCAGGCCTTCGGCGCGCCCACCATCGCATTCATTCATGCCAGCGGGGATATCGTCGAAGGCAAGGACAACGCAGCCATTGCCCAGGCATCAACCCAAATCGCCGGTGACACTTATGCCGAGGCAATTCGGGCCGCGGCGCAGGATCGCGACGTCAAAGCGATCCTGCTGCGGATCGATTCGCCGGGAGGGTCGGCGATCGCTTCAGACCAGATCCTGCACGCGTTGAAAAGGGCGCGCGCAACCGGCAAGCCAATTGTGGTCAGCATGGGTTCGGTTGCTGCCTCGGGCGGCTATTTCATCGCCATGGCGGCCGACCGCATTGTGGCCGAGCCGGGCACCCTGACCGGATCAATCGGTGTGCTGTGGGGAAAATTTGCACTCGGAAAATCGGCTCAGCTCGTGGGTATCAATGCACGCGAACTCGACGTCGGAAAGGATGCCAATTTCGACTCGGGTGTTACGCCCTGGGACGCAGACCAGTTGCAAATCGTCAATCAGCAGGCCGATGCCGTCTATGCCGATTTCACGCAAAAGGTGGCCGAAGGCCGCAAAATGCCGCTCGACAAGGTGCAGCAGGTCGCCCGCGGCCGGGTTTGGACGGGGGCCGACGCCAAAACCTATGGGCTGGTGGACGAACTCGGCGGCTTCTGGACCGCGGTTGATGAGGCAAAACGGCTGATTGGTGTAGCTCCGCAGAGCCGGGTGCGCTTCAAAGCCTATCCGGAACAGCGTGGCTTTCTTGCGTCCGTGGAGCGTCTGGCGGACGGATCCTCCGCGACAGCAGCCATGATCGATGAACTCACTGCCCTGTCCCGGTCTGCACCCGTGCGCGCTTTGCTCGACAGCACTCATGCCGCGAACGGAGAGATTCAGATGCGGGCCATGGGATTGCCGGATTGAGCGGACGCCACACCAACCTCGCTCTCTGTGCTATTATCTTTGCAAAGAGCGAACAGTGCCGAGCATCATTATTCCCGCGCGCAACGGATTTGAGGCGACCTCGGGCTGCCTTGGCTCTGTCCTGTATTCGGTGTCGCGCCTGAATCTGCGCTGCGAATTTGTGCTGGTTGATGATGCCTCCGATCCCTCAGATCGCATCCAGGAAGCATTCCGTCAGCATCGCGCGGATGCGAAGGGTCACGAAACGAAGATCATCCGGTCCCGGAAGCACCAGCATTATACCGGCGTATTCTCCATTGGTCTGCATTTCGCGACACGCGACCAGGTCTTTTTCATCAGCAACGATATGTTTGTGCCGCCCAGCTTCTTTCAGGCGGTGATGCTGGTTTCCTCGTTGTCGCGCGATTTTGGCATTGTCCGGGGCACCTCAAATTACGTCGATAGCCATCGGGAGCATTGCGTCGAACCCAGGGAACGCCCAAGGGAATTCCGCGAGGTCGATGCCTTTTCCCGCGGCGTTTTCAGCGCTGCCGGTTGCGGTTTCGTGG
>JANWHR010000127.1 GCA_025450355.1 Micropepsaceae bacterium | reverse complement strand
TGCCTGCCAACCGTCATCTGTCGCCAGGTTGCAAACCCGAACTTCAATATCGGGATGCAGTTGGCGCAAAATCGCGCAGTTGCGCTCGTGCTTGTCGAGCGCGACAATCGCGGAATTACCGCGGGCCTTCAGCCGCGGAATGAGGTTCTGGCCCAACAGCCCGGCCGCTCCGGTGACAACGACTTTCACTGCAACATCTCACCAATTCCGGCGGGCGATCCGCATCAGATCTCGAGTCTCTTGAACACCCTTTCCGGGATCGCACAGATCACGGTCATGATCCAGCGCCAGAATTTGGGAACGTAAAACACGTCCGTGTTCCTTTCTGCAGCCGAGAGGCAGGCGCGGGCGACATCTTCCGGGCGCGCCACCAGGAACATGCCCGGCATTCCCCAGGTCATCGCGGTATCAACAAAGCCCGGCTTGACCGTCATCACGTGGACGCCCTTTCGCCGCAAGCGGTTTCTCAGACCGGACAAATAGGTATGCAGGCCGGCCTTGGCTCCGCCATAGACATAGTTTTTCAGACGTCCCCGGTCTCCGGCAACCGATCCGAACGCGATAACCAGCCCTGCTCCCTTTTGTTCAAGGTGAGGGGCCAAATGCTGAAGAACAGACACCGCACCGGTAAAGCAGCCGGTAATGCAGTCCACGGCCCGGGCCGGATCACGATCCATCTCCTGCTGCGCAGGCATGATGCCGAAGAGCAGCGCCACGTTCAGAACATCGGTCTGCGCCCCGATTTCAGCGGCAAACCGGCCATGGGATTCAATCGCCATTGCATCAAAGGCCACAACGGACGCGCGCCGGCCGGTGGAAATCCGAACATCGGCCGCGGTCCGTTCGAGATCGCCAGTGTCGCGGCCGGCCAGGATGATGTCATGTCCACGCCGGGCGGCTGCATCTGCCATGGCGCGCCCGATTGCCGAGGACCCGCCAAGTATCAGCCATGTTGCGCGTCTGCTCATCACCTCTGCCGGATGCCAAGCCGCCGGTCGATATCCGAACCCATTTGGCCATCCGGATCCATCTGTGCCGCGGCATCGCGAAAAGAGTGAAGTTCCGGATACATCCGTTCGAAATCACCACGCGAAAGAAGTGCATCCTTCGCCAGATAATTACGTCCGCCATGGTCCGTCACCACGCGTGCCAGCCTTGAATGAAGCGCGGCAGTCCCGGCCTGATTGGGAAAATCAACGGCGAGCGTATAGCCGTCCATCGGAAACGACAGGTAGCCAGCGCGTTGCGGTCCCATTCGCTTGAGCACGGCCAGGAACGATGCTGCGCCCCTGGCTGCGATCTCCTCCAGCAGTGACGATATGGCCCGGAATCCTTCCGTATACGGGACGACACATTGAAATTGATGGAATCCCCGTCTGCCGTAGATGCGATTCCAGTTTCCAATCCGGTCCAGGGGATAGAGAAAATCCCCATAATGACAAGGCGCAGTTCGGCCAATCGGGGACGCCTTGTGAAAATATACAGCGTTGAAGGCCGCAACCGATAACCTGTTCAGCGCGAAATTGGGGAAGTCCATTGCGATAGCAGGGCCGGGTTTCCGGGCCATGCCATGAGCGCCCGCCAGCGGATCAGCGGTTTCCAGAATGCCGCGGCCGCGGAATTTCCCGCGGGCGAGCGCATCGATCCAGGCCACCGAATAGGCCGCACCGCCAGCGTTTTCCAGGCCGGAAAAAAGCGAGTCGAGGTCGTCAACGCGCTTGCGGGTGACCAAAACGCATGGCCCTGGTACGCGCATCATGCGAAACACGATCCGGGTCAGAACACCGGTCAGGCCGATTCCTCCGACGGTTGCGCGAAACCATTCAGGCCGCCTACGTGGGCCAATCGTGTGAGTGCTGCCGTCCGGAGTCATCACATCCATTTCAAGGATGTGCTGACCAAAACTTCCCGTGTGTTCGTGATTTTTACCGTGGACGTCATTGCCGACCGCGCCGCCGATCGTCGCGAAAGCCGTTCCGGGGCTGACGGGAACGAGCCAGCCGAGCGGAACAAATACGCGCAGCAGACGCTCGAACGTGACCCCGGGCTCGCAGGCGATTTCGCCGCTTTGTTCATTGAACGACAAAATTCTGGCGAGCCTTTCCGTGTGCGCCAGGATGCCGCCGGAATTCAGTCCGCAATCCCCATAGGAACGGCCTGCGCCACGCGCGCAGATCTGTCTGCCGCCGGCCGTCTCGAACAGCCGATACACGTCGCGGACCCGTTCGGGGCGCGCCACCAGGGCGTTTCCCGACCTTACGCGTCCCCAGCCCGATAACGTCATCTCCCGGTACATGGTCCTTCAGGCCTGCTTCTGCAGAAAAGCGTCACGGCCGCTCAGGAATGACCACAGCAACGCGAACTGTACTCGTTCGGGCCGCGCCAACTGTTTGAGGAATCCCCACATCTGCCGGTGCGCCTCTTCGCGGTCGTAACCGCTTCCCGCGGGATGCCGCACCCGAAGCGACAGATCCCGGAGCACAAGCGCCTTGTTGGCATAGCAGTGGGCAATCGCCGCCCAGTCGATGCCGTAACCAAGATTATTGTCCGAATAGTCGAATTGTTTCAGGAACTCGACGACCGGCTTGTTGAGCGCCCACACAATACAGTCGGACTGCACAACGCCGGCAAGCTGCGGGTCACCGGTGTCGAACAGTTTCACGCGCCGCGTGGGCCAGGTGGTGAAATCAATCTCCGGTCCCCAGATCCCGAGCTCAGGCATCGCTTCGAAGCGCCGCCGGCATGTGTTGACGACCGTGCCCCAATCGGGATGGGCAGCGTCCGCCTGAATCTGCAGCATCACATCGTGATCGAAGACGCGAAGTGCGTGTACGAACTGATGCCCGAAAAAGGCGTCAGGACTGATCTTGATCCACTCGCAATTTCGGACGTTTTCGACGGGATCGGCCGACGCGTCGATCACGGTAACTTTGTCGGCGCAAGGCGAGATCGAGAGGCTGATGCGTTGCGCATCAGCCACTTTGCCAGGCCAGCAAAAGATGATCGCGTGAACCTTCAATTCACCGCCACGATCTGCGCTTTGCATTCACGTGCCAACGCGCGCCACCGCCGTATCCCTTTGGCTCACCGCCTGCGATGCGGTTGATTTTCCTGGCACGTGTTCAGCCTGGGATCACTCCCCGGCCTTCTTCGGGGCAGGGGCAGCGGTCCCCTTCGCGGTGGCCGCCGGGGTGCCCGGCTTCGCCTCACCCTTCGCAGCGTTCGCCGGGGGTGGTGGTGCTTCGGCCGGAATCGCGGGAAGCCCCTGCTCGGACCCTGACCAGGCTGCATAAGCCTGATTGAAACCTGTCGTAGGCAGTTGATAATTGACCGGCTGGCCGGAAGAGATGTTGTAGCTGACCCGCGCCTGAGGGGTGGTGTTCAGGAGATAGAGCAGCGTGCCATCGAGGGGCGTAATGGCCTGGCAAGCTTGCGGCGTGCAGTTCCGGAACGGTATCGTTGCCCCCTGATTGCCCAGCGCAAGACGCACACCGGGTGGCAGCGCGGCATTGTTCGGCGTCATAATCGCGAGAAAGGGTCTTCCGTTGCCGCCGCGGGCGGCCACCAGCTGCAGCACGACGCCGTTCTGCTTTGGGTCAAAAGCGCGCATCGACAGCTGGCACCGTTTGTTGCCCTGGGCATTCTGCAGGCAGTTAAGCGCCCAGGCCTGGAAGTTTGTCTGGGGGAGCTGGGTGACCCCAGGGGGCAACTGCGGCGGTGGTGCCCGCCTTGCCGCAGGCGCAGCGGGATATTCACGGCCGAGGAAAAAACCCAATCCCACGCTCAACAGTACGCCCACGAGCAGGCCATTGGCGAGATAGATGTGGCGCAGTGTAAGACCTTTGATCACAAACCTCTCCTAACGTGAAAATTCGACCTCTACCCCGATCCGATCCTTCAGCCGGCTCGCACTTCCACAACATCTTGTTCCTTTGCAGCGCCGGCTCTTGCGCCATTCCGAAGCGCTTCGTCCAGCCTCACCGGGTATGACCCCAATTGCTCAAGCGAACCAACATGCCAGTAAAGCGCAGCAAGCCAGCCGTCTCTCCGCCACTGGTTTGCCGTGCGGTTGTCAAGCTGGTTCAGATCATCCAGATCTGCGCCTGCGAATCCCGTGACGTTGAAGGTTTGGCCGCTGGGCGTGGTCATCATGCTGCGCTTGGGCTTCAGCAGGCCCTTCTTGTGAACCTCGTGGCAGAATTTTTGAGTCGGTTCGAACGCCTGCTGCAATTCCATGCAAAAGCGGAAGGCGTCCAGCGCGTATTGGGTCGGGCGGCCGGCGTCGAATAACCGGTCGCCTTCCAGGCCAAAAAATCCCGACTCAAGTTCAGCCGCAAGCCGGAAGTTGTGATCTGGCGGGTCCATCAGGACGAACGGGAAGCGCCGGACATAGGCAGGAATGTATCTGCCTGGCTCCCAGTTTCCCGACTCATCGACAAACAGATTTTCATCGTTCCGGGCGCCGACAATTGCCATCAGCATCGGCTGGTCACCCAGCGTGAAGGCAACCGGATAATGCCCAATCAACCGGGGCACTTCGCTCAGCACGACCGGTATGGAATTGACTTTGGCGCAAAACGAATAGTTTCGCGTTCTGGTCACCGCCAGATGCGCATGCTCCGGCACACTGAGAACCGTCGGCGTGCGATAGAACATTGGCATTTTGGGAGCGTCGGGTTCAGCCATTTTCCTCTCTTGGGTGAAACCGGCTACAAATTATCCTTACGGTGAGGACAAGTCTGCGTGCCAGCATGCCGCGCATCCCGGTTGGTAAGACGTCCCGAAAAGCGGCCGCGCTCCTTCAGGTTTTCGTGGCCTCCATTCCTCATCCGGGCTTCACTCATCGCCATTCCAAATCGCCGAAACCACTAAAATCTTTATCGTTCGAGCATATACTTCCGGCCTGCCCGACGTGCTATCGGCAGAGACCGGGCGCAACGGGCAAAGAGCTGGGCCATTACAGTCTCCCGCAATGGCCCCAAGTTCGTCCCGCACGAGAGAGTGTTGATCGCGCGGTACGGGGATCTTCGAATGACGGTCCCGGATTGGGAATGTCAACTTGCCCGGAGCCTGTTAACACGCTTGGGAGACAAAGACAATTCACACCCGATCTGCAAGTCTGAGGCGACGTTTTGGGGCCGGTTCAACAGCCCGGTGGATGCACCGGAACTGTCACCGGAGCACGGGTCAGGCCACGAAATAGCAGGGAATCGCGCCGGCGAACGGAGCTCCGATCCAGTTTCCAACCGGGCGCTGCGGTGAACAGAACCTCAAGCAGGGCCGCCAGTTCGATGCGTCCCAGGTGCCGCCCCATGCAGGTATGAATGCCGGCTGAAAACGTCAATCCGGCACTGCCGGGCGCGTCCAGACGCAACTCGTCACCCGCAGGCCAGACCGCACTGTCGCGGTTGGCGCTGGACAGCACCGGTACAACCGCCGTGCCCGCCCTGATGGCTATCCCGTCGAG
>JANWHR010000126.1 GCA_025450355.1 Micropepsaceae bacterium | reverse complement strand
CTTTAACGCAGGCGGCAAGCGGCAGGGCCAGCAGCAGGGCTGCGATGCTTCTTGTTGCTGTTCGAATGCGCGCCGGCATGAACCTCGGTCGTCGCTGTTTTCAAAAAAAGGGGCGGAGAATTTGCACTCTCCGCCCAACCTCAACATTGTGCCACGGGTATACGCACATGTCGAACGAACCGGCCGGGGACAGGAATCCCCGGCCAGAGGGGAACATCAGAATTTCACGCGCACGCCACCAAAGAGCTGAATGCCGTTGCTGTAGATAGCACGCGGCTGAGTCTCGGTCCCGGTGTGATATTTCAACGTCTCGTTGGTCAAGTTGAGCGCATCGAGCGTGATGGCCGCGTTGTCCGTGACGTTGAACTGCACCGACGCATCCAGGGTGTTGTAGGAGTTCTGGTATTCGTCGGAACTCCGGTCGAGACCGACCAGCATGCGCGAACGGTAGTTGTAAGACAGACGGACGCTCAGCCAGTTGTTTTCATAGTAACCGACAAGATTCGCCGTGTTCTTCGAGTCTCCCACCAGCGGGCCGCCGGCATCGTCGCTGCCATTGGCATAGGTGTAGTTGGCCTGGAAGCCGAAGCCGCCCCAGACAGGCTGCTGCAAGCTAAGTTCGAAGCCTTCGTCGTGACCGCTGGAGTTGAACGGACGGCTGATGCTGTAGGTCGAGAACACCGGGATCGGGTTGCGGCCCGTCAGCGTCATGTTCACATAACTGGCGTTCACGGTCTGATAAGAGATGTAAGACGACAGGTCCATGTAGAAGACGCTGGCTGAGAACAGCGACTGCGGTCCGTAGTACCACTCATAGCTCAAATTGTAGTTCGCCGACTTGACCGGTTTCAGATCGGCATTGCCGGCCGAACCCGTCAGGTTGGTGTCGGTGAGCTGCACCGCGCCGCCAAGCGCGCTGTAGTCCGGACGCGCCATGGCTTCAGCGGCCGCGAAACGGATCACCATGTCGTCGTTGATATCCGCGCTCAGATTCACGCTGGGCAGGATATCCCAATAGGTGTGACTGACATTGTTGGTGACATAACAGCCGAAGTCGCTGTAGGTGCCCGTGATGCAACCGCCTGCCGGATTGTTGAGGCCGTTTCCGAAGTTGCTGACGGCGTCCTTGGTGTGGACGGCGCGCACGCCGAAATTGCCCTTCCAATGATCGCCGCCGATATTGGCCATCACATAACCTGCGGTATCCTTTTCCTCCACCGAGAAGCTGGACGGCCAGTCAAAGCGGCCATTGGCCGGATCGGAGATGGCTGCCGGCGTCTGCGGATAGGGGCGCCAACTGGTGTTGTTGTAGAGAAGCTGCTCGATCAGCCCGGTGTTGCCCATCGGCAGATCGGTCAGCATACCTGGAATCTTGAAGTCGTTCGCGAAATTGCCCGGATAATTCGACGTCGAAACATCGCTGCCGATCGATCCCGCATAAGACACGCCACCATCCCACAGCACCGAATTGCGCTTGTGATCGGCATAACGCACGCCGGCCTTGATCGAGTTGATCGGACCCAGCGAAACCTTCTGCTCCGCATCGGCCTGGATGTAGCCTTCCTTGTCCGTTGCGGTCGAAACGGCCGTCCACGCCCAGTCGTTGACCAGGTTTGACGCGTCGGACAGATCCACACCCGGCACGCTTACAACCGCGATGCCGCGCGTGAAATCATAAGTGCCGCCAGCGGTGCCGGGCGCGATCTCACCTTCCCAGGCAACCTGCGGGTCTGTCTTACCGACGCCCTTGCTGTAGCCGCCCTTGAAATGGACATTCAGCGTATCACTGGGGTTCCAGTCAGCATCGCCATTGACGTACCACGTCGAAGCCGCACCACCCGGACGCTGGATGAAATCGGTGACGAAAGGCGTCGAACCGGCATGCACCGGGAAAACGGCCGATACGATCGTGCCGTTTTTCACGGTATAGGCGGTCGGCACGTTCTGCGACGTTGCGAACTCGTTGGTGCCCCAGAACATGTTGTTCTGGTTGATATTGCTGGCGCTGAGATCCGAATAGAAGCCCGACAGCTTCAGGTCGAACGCACTGCTGGGCTGCCACTCGACGGTGACATTTCCACCTTTGCGGATGCGCTCCTGTTCGAAGAAGCTCGATCCAATCAGCGTCGGATAGGCCATCCCGACAAGATCGGGATGCGCGATACCGGCAGCGTCGGTCGCGCCGACCGTCGAATAGCCGAGGAATTCCTGACCGTCGCGGCGGATGTCACGCTTCTCGTAGAAGCCCTGCACCATGATGCCAAAATGACCGCTCGGGTCTTTCCAGTTGATCAGTGCGTTGAACTGCGGGGTGGTCTTCTCGCGCAAGGTGGAATAAGCGGCCTGGGCCTCGCCTTCGAAGGTGAAATCCTGATCGAAGCCTAGCGGGCTGCGCGTCTTGATATCGACAACACCGGCGACGCCGCCCTCGACGAGGTCGGCCTGCTGGCTCTTATAGACAATCGCCGTATCGACGATTTCCGACGGCAGCAAGGTATAGCTCACGCTGCGGCCGACCGTCTGATACTGATCGAGAATGAACCAGTCGCCGTTGGCGATGGAGTGACCATCCACAAGCGTCTGCGTAAGGCTGGGATTGGTGCCGCGAATCGAAACGCGGTCGTTTTCGTCGAAACCGCCCTCGCCGCTCGCCGCTGAAACCGTGTTGACGCCCGGTACCCGCTGCAAAGCGTCCGCGACGTTCTTGTCGGCGAACTTGCCGATATCCTGTGCCGAAACCGCATCCACGATCGCTGTCGTATCGCGTTTCAGATCGATCGCTTTTTCCATGGAACTGCGAATGCCCGTCACCACAACGGTTTCGATCTGATCGTCTGCGAATGCCGGTGCTGCCGTCGTTGCCACGAGCGCGATTACGCTCACCGAACCGGCCAATATCCCCCTGAAAGACATGCTCACCCTCCATTTAAAACTGCTGGTCACGGAAGGCTCCCCGCCCCCGGTGGACTGCTATTGCGCCGTCACAAATCCCTGCTAGAAGCACCAATACAAGTCCAATGTAGAACCATTTCCCGATTGGGATACGCTGTCAAGCCTATAAATTACCCGTCCCTCGCAGTTGACGTTCAACCGCAAGATTGTGGTACTATATTGGTTCTATGACAGTTCTGGCTGATCCGGCCTGTGCGGACAGCAAGGAGATATGCGTGGCACCGCTTCTAGCCCTGATCGGCCAACTCGACGAAGAGGCGAGCCAACCGCTCTATCTGCAGCTTCAACGCGGAATCCGCCGCGCTATCGAAGAAAAGCTGCTGGGACCGGACGACGCGCTGCCGCCCGAGCGGGACCTCGCCGAACAATTCTCCGTTTCGCGCATCACCGTGCGCAAGGCCATCGATGGTCTGGTGTCGGAAGGCCTTCTGGCGCGCCGGCAAGGTTCGGGCACTTTCGTATCGAATCGTGTGGAAAAGAATTTTTCCAAGCTCACCTCCTTCACCGAAGACATGATCGCGCGCGGCCGCGCACCGACGAGCACATGGCTGAGCAAATCCAAAGGCACCGTGACACCGGAAGAATCGCTGACGATGGGCCTCAGCCCCGGCACGCCGGTTTATCGCTTCAACCGGTTGCGCTTTGCCGACGGCGCGCCGATGGCGCTGGAATATTGCACCGTGCAGGCATTCTGCCTGCCGTCGATCGATACCGTTGCATCCTCCCTTTATTCCGCACTGGAAAAATCCGGATATCGGCCCACACGCGCGCTGCAGCGTTTGCGCGCCGTGCTGTTCAATGCCGAACAAGCTCAGCTTCTTGGCGCGCAAGAACGCGATGCAGGCCTTCTGGTGGAACGCCGCGGTTTTCTTCCTGACGGCCGGGCCGTGGAATTCTCGCACTCCCTCTATCGCGGCGACACCTATGATTTCGTCGCCGAACTCAGCACGCCGGAGTCGGAGAAGTGATGGCGGACAACGGTGCGCCGGCACGCGAATCGTCTGAACAGCAGACCCAGATGTTTCGCGAGGCGGCCGAAGCGCCCAGCGTGGTCGCCCGGCAACTGCCGCAAAACCATGCGCGCATCGCGCGGATCGCGGCAACGTTGCGCGCGAAAAAGCCACGCGCCGTCGTCACCGGCGCGCGCGGCAGCTCCGATCACGCGGCGACCTTCGCGAAATATCTGATCGAAACCCGGCTGGGCATTATCACCTCTTCCATCGGTCTTTCGATTGGCTCGGTGTATGAAACCAAGGCCGATTTCACCGACACGCTATTCTTGGCGGTTTCGCAATCGGGAAAGAGTCCCGATCTTCTGGCCAGCGTCGAGAAAGCGAAAAGCGGTGGCGCGTTCGTTGTCGCTCTCGTCAACGACGATCAAAGTCCACTCACAGCTCTCGCACATGAAACTCTGCCGCTGCTCGCCGGACCTGAGAAAAGCGTTGCGGCGACAAAAACCTATCTGGCCTCGATCGCAGTGATTGCCGCACTGGTTGCGGCGTGGTCCGGCGACAACGATCTGACCGCAGCGCTGGCGCGGCTTCCCGATCAGATGCACCTTGCGTGGAAACTGGATTGGTCGAAGGCGGTCGCGCGCCTCGCATCCGCGCGCGATCTTTATGCCATCGGCCGGGGCATCGGTTTCGGGTGCGCGCAGGAAGCGGCACTCAAGTTCAAGGAAACCTGTGGCCTGCATGCCGAAGCTTTCAGTTCCGCCGAAGTGCATCACGGGCCGATGGCGCTGGTGAAGAGCGGCTTTCCCGTACTGATCCTCTCGCAAAATGACGAAACGCGCGCCGGCATGATGGAGCTTGCGCAAAAGATCACCCAGTCAGGCGCCGATCTTCTCGTCGCGGGCTTCGCTGCACCCGGTGCGACGATGCTTCCCGTTATCGGCGCGCATCCGGTGCTGGAACCCATCCTGATGGCGCAGAGCTTCTATCGCATGATCAACGCACTATCGCTTGCGCGCGGATTCAATCCCGACCGGCCGCCCAATTTGAACAAGATCACCGAGACACTCTGACATGATCACCGCGCTCACAAATGGCCGGGTGCTGACCGACCGTGGCGTTGTCGAAAGGCGCACGGTCCTGATCGAAGGCGCGCGCATACGCGACATCGTCGCGCCCGGCGACGCGCCCCACGATGCGACTGTGCGTGATCTTCAGGATGGCCTTCTGCTGCCCGGCTTCATCGACACGCAGGTCAACGGTGGCGGCGGCGTGCTGTTCGGCGATACGCCCACCGTCGATGCACTGCGCCGGATCGCAGCGGCCCATGCGCGCTTCGGCACGACGGGTTTCCTGCCCACGCTCATCAGCGGTGATTTCGCGCTCATTCGCGCCGCCATCGCGGCTGTGGATACGGCCATTGAAGCGGGCGTGCCCGGTGTCCTTGGAATTCATATCGAAGGGCCGTTTCTGAATACGGCGAGAAAAGGCATCCACGACGCATCGAAATTCCGCCCACTGGACGACGAGGCGTTCGCGCTTCTGACTTCGGTGAAACGCGGCAAGACGATGGTAACGCTTGCGCCAGAGCAGACCACGCCGCAAATCATTGCTTCGCTTGCCAAAGCGGGTGTGATCGTCTCGGCGGGCCATACCGACGGCACTTATGCGCAGATCCACGCGGCGCTCGCCCATGGCCTCACCGGCTTCACGCATCTCTTCAATGCCATGTCGCCATTGCGCGCGCGCGAACCCGGCGCGGTTGGCGCGGCGCTGGACGACGCGGAAAGCTATTGCGGTATCATCGTCGATGGAAAGCATGTCGATCCTGCGACCTTGCGGATTGCGCTGCGCTGCAAGCGTGCCGATCGGGTGATGCTCGTCACCGACGCCATGCCGAGCGTGGGCGCCGCCGATAAACATTTCGCCTTGCAGGGACGGATGATCACCGTCAAGGACGGCGTGTGCGTCGCGCCCGATGGCACGCTCGCCGGTTCCGATCTCGACATGGCGTCCGCGGTTCGCAACACGATGTCCATGCTGGGCCTGGATATCAAAACGGCCAGTGAAATGGCCGCGCGCAATCCCGCGGCGTTCCTGGGATTGTCCGGCGAATTGGGCGCGATCCGCGCCGGACTTCGCGCAAGCCTGGTTTGCGTGGACGATGCGCTGAATGTGCGCGAACTCTGGATCGACGGCCAGCCGGTGCGCTCGGCATGAGCAATGCTGCATCGGCCGAACATCCCGCGCCCTCCTTCCACGAATTCCGCACTGCGGATGATCTCTATGCAAACCTCGCGCGGACTATCGCGCAGCGACTGACCGCTGCGGTGGCACGCGATGGCGCGGCCAGCTTCGTTGCCCCCGGTGGGACGACGCCCGGCGCGGTGTTCGATGTCCTCGCACAATGCAGCGCGCCGTGGAAGGACATCCAGATTACTCTGTCGGACGACCGCTGGACCGAGACCGCTTCAAGCCGCAGCAATGAACGGCTGGTGCGCACGCGCCTGCTAACCGGAAACGCCTCGGCGGCACATCTGGTGCCGCTCAAGACGGAACATGATCGCGCGAAGGATGCGGAAGCAGATTTGAATGCCGCAATCGCCGCCATGCATCGCCCGTTCGACATCGTTGGGCTCGGCATGGGGGCGGACGGTCATATTGCCTCCTTAATTCCGGAAGCGGCAGGACTGGCGCGCGCGCTGGACCGCAACGATCCCGCGCTGGTGCGCGCGATAAACCCTCCAGACGTTGCCGCGATGGGAGAGCGCATGACGCTGACCCTACGCGCCATCCTGAACGCACACTGGATTGTTCTTCTGATCCGTGGGGACGAAAAACTGCAAGCCTACAAGCACGCACTTAATGGTGCCGACGTGCTCGCGGCACCGGTACGCGCCGTGTTGCACCAAAGTGCCGTTCCGGTCTCGGTCTTCTGGAGTCCCTAGTGCTGCGCCGGCACGAAATGCAGATCCCGATAGTCGAAGCTGAAATCAGCCAACGGTGACACCGCTTTCATATCGATCTTCGTGATCTTGCCGCTCGCGACATTGAACTTCACATAAACGGGTTCGTCATTGATACCGATCTGGAAGATGTCCCCGAATCCGCTGGGACCCGGCG
>JANWHR010000125.1 GCA_025450355.1 Micropepsaceae bacterium | reverse complement strand
GCGCGGGAAAATAGGCTTTCGCGATGTAAGCGGCGAAATAGACGTAAACCAGGTAATCATAGAGCTCGAGGAAATTTCCGCTCGCCGCGCGGATCACCGTGCCCATCCGGCTGTCTTTGCTTCCGCGCATCGTCATTCCGCCGGCGCGGGCCGCAGCCGGGCGGGCGTGGCCAGCACAGCCGGCAACAGCCACACCGAAACAAGGCTCAGCGAGGCGGCGAAACAAAGCCACAGCGCCGGCGCCGCGCGGTTGCCGCTGGCCTCAATCAGAAAGGTACAGATCGCCGGCGTGAACCCGCCGAGCACAGCCGTCGCCGTCACGAATGAAAACGAAAAGCCCGTCGCGCGCACCTGCGCGGGCATCGCTTCGGCCAGCAGTGGAGTCATCGCACCGTAATACAGCCCGAAATAGCCGGAGTAGAGCAGAAACACCGACACCAGTCTGCTGGCGGAGGGCGCCGCAACCAGCCACGACATCGCAGGCCAGGCGCTCGCCAGCGTCGCAATGGTGACCGCCTGCATCACGGGCCGGGCGCCAATCCGATCCGAGATCATACCGCCAATGGGCAGCCAGATGAGATTGGAAACGCCAATCAGCACCGTTACGAGAAAAACCGTATTGGCTGGCAGCTTCAGCGCGACACGCGCATAGGTCGGCGTGTAGGCGGTGATGAGGTAGAAAGCGCAAGTCGTCATCGCCGTCAGGCCGATGCCAGTCATCACCACTTTCCAGTTCGTGGCGAGAACCTGCAGGACTTCAGCGATGGACTGAACGTGGCGCGAATTCCGGAATGCCTCCGTTTCCTGAAGCGAACGCCTCAGCCAGAGGATCAGGGGGATCGCGAGCAATCCGGCGAAGAGCGGAATGCGCCAGCCCCACGACGCCATCTGTTGCGGTGAGACAAGCCAGGTCAGCGCAACGCCGAATAAGGCGGCAAAAACCACGGCGACCTGCTGGCTCACGCCCTGCCATGAACAATAAAAGCCGCGATTGCCCGGCGTAGCGATTTCGGAGAGGTAAATCGCCACCCCGCCGAATTCCGCCCCGGCGGAAAGCCCCTGCACCAGCCGCCCGGCAATCACGATCAGCGGCGCCGCGGCGCCAATGGTCGCGTAAGACGGCGTCACGGCAATCGACAGCGTTCCCGCCGCCATCAGCGCCAGTGTGAGAATAAGGCCCTTTTTGCGTCCTTTGCGGTCGAAATAAGCGCCCAGCACAATCGCGCCCAGCGGCCGCATCAGATAGCCGACCCCAAAAGTGGCGAGCGCCAGCATCAGCGAGGTGAAGCTGCTTTTGGTGGGGAAGAATGCGGCGGCGATATAGCCCGCGTAATAGCCATAGACGACGAAATCATAGGCCTCGATGAAATTGCACGAGGCGACGCGGACGATCGCCCCGGTGGCCCCCCGCATCGCTCAGGCGCTTTTCGGCAGGCTGACGCCGATCATGGAGTCACGGGTGACCAGCGCCGCGAGTTGCTGCTCAGTCAGTTTGCCGGTGCCTTCCGGGCGCATGGGCAGCACCAGATAGCGCATGTCCGCCGTGGAATCATGCACCCGCAGTTCGACGGATTCGGGAATTACCGTCCCAAATTCCCGCAACACCGCGCGCGGCTCGCGCACCGCGCGGGCGCGATACTCCCGGCTCTTGTACCAGGACGGCGGCAGGCCCAGCACAGCCCGCGGATAACACGAGCACAGTGTACAGACGATCACGTGGTGGACCGCGGGCGTATTCTCCACCACCACCAGTTCGGTTGCGCCCATATCGAGCCCAAATTCCTTGATCGCCTCGGTGCCGTTCGCCAGCAGGCGCTGTTTGTACGCATGGTCGGTCCATGCGCGCGCGACGATCTTCGCCCCTGTTGCCGGCGTGATCGAATCGCGGAATTCAATCGCCTGGCGGATTTCGGCAGGCGTGATGATCTTTTTTTCGATCAGCAGTTCTTTGAGCGCCAGTCCCAGCACCTGGTAATAGGAATGGATTTTCTCGTCCTGTGCCGGCGGCGCGTGCGGCATTTCATCATGGGAATGCGTGTGTTCCTGCATGTCGCCCTCAGAGCTTCGCAAGCCAGTGTTCATAGATGTCGATGTCGAGCGTGTCGGCGCCAGAGCCGGAATAATCCGGCCAGAGGTCTTTTTGCCGGAAGCGCACCTCATACAGCGCTTTCGCTGGCATGCCGTCGCGGCCGATCGCGAGCAACTCCGGATTGGGGAAGACGCCGAATTTCCGCTTCACCACGCCGGTCTTGCCACGCACATAGACCGGCGTGCGGATGTGTCCGGGGGGAAAATCCTCGCGCACGCGTACGCGATCGCCGGGGTTGAATTGGGTCACGCCGCATCCCCCCCCAGCCTGGCGCGGATTTCCGCCACCTTTGCGTCCACTTCGTCCTGCGTGAATACGCCCTTGTCGATCAACTGCCGCGCCAGCGCCGCCGTCCAGCGTTCGTAATAGGACAGCGAGTTGTAGGCGTCATGCCCCAGCGTCTCGATATAGCGCCGGTTTTCGTCCACCCGGCGCAAGCCTTTCTGCGACAGCAGGGCATTCAACGCATCGATCTGCTTTTCCCAAAAGGTCATGTCGTGCGGGCTGGTATCGACTGGCCCCGCCGGTAACCCACCCAAATCATGCGGCCCGCGCATCCTCATTCCTCAACAGCTTGCCCCCGAAAACTACCCGATCATCAGCCGCGGCAACAATTAAAACCCGCGACCGGATGGTGTGCCGGTCTACTGCGGCTCAGCTTGCGATTGCGGAAAATTTTGTGTTGAACGACACTACCGGATTCCGGTACTTGTGGCAATATGCAGACTGTCATCGAAACTGCTGCATACATTCGGGCCGCAGAGGCCCGCGATATGACAAACGACGAGATGGCGGATGTCGTCATCGTGGTGGCGAAAAATCCTTTGGCGGAAGCTCCGATCGAAGGAAGTGGAAGCTGCCGAAAGCTGCGGATCGCCGGACGTGGAAAAGGCAAAAGTGGCGGGTATCGGGTAATCACGTTTTATAGCGGTCCGGATATTCCGCTGTTTCTGCTGACGGTCTTCTCGAAGGGTGAGCGAGCAAATCCCGACAGGGCAGAATGTAACAAACTGAAAGGTTTGACGAAGTTATTGCTGGAGAGTTACGCGATGAAACGGGCGCGGAGGTGAGGCAAACCATAATGAGCAAAAGGGCTTTCCACAAAATCGCCGAAGGCCTGCACGAGGCGATCTCGATTGCCAAAGGCGAGGCCAATGCTTCGACGTACCGGGTTCATGTGCCGGGGAAAATCGATGTGAGGGCAATTCGGCGCCGCGTCGGAATGACACAGTCGGAATTTGCCGCCCGATTCGGATTTCCACTGACCTGCGTGCGTGACTGGGAGCAGGGGCGCTCACGTCCGGACAGCGCCGTTCGCGCCTATCTGCGGGTCATCGACCGCAATCCGCAGGCCGTGCAGGAAGCACTATGCAAGTCCTGAGCCGGTCAGTGGCAGCACATCTGTCATGTTGCGCAGGTCTGGAATGGGAGACCAAATGTTTCGCTTCACCCGACTGCCCGTTCTCACACCGGAGCAGCTTGCGATTACTGCGCTGCTCGTCGTGCTCGCCATCGTCCCGTCTGTGATCATCCTGCGGCGCATGGGCTACAGCGGCTGGTGGGCAATTCTCGCCGCAATCTCGCCGCTCAACATCCTCGGCCTGTGGGTTCTTGCCTTCATCGAATGGCCGCTGGAGCGGCGCGGGCGGGCTACGTCCTGACCGCCGTTTTGTACGCGTCGAGGATATCGCTGCCGCGGGCGAACCAGACGTGGTCATGGGTCTTGATGTAATCGAGCGCCTTCGCGAGATGGGGCGCGCGGTGGGGCGCGCCGATCAGGAAGGGATGCAGCGCGATCGGCAAAACCCGCGCCTGGTCCTGGCCCTCGCGATACAGCGTGTCAAAGGCGTCCACGATATAGGCGGCGAATTGCGACGCAGGTGTGCCCTGGCGGTCGATCAGCCCGATGTCATTGATGTCCAGCGTGTAAGGCACGGCATAAAGACCGTTCTTCATGCGGAATGGTTGATCATCCGCCGCACCCCAGTCGCAGACATATTCCAGCCCTGCCGCCTTCAGCGCATCCAGCGTGCCGTCGGCTTCCGCGAGGCCCGGTCCGAGCCAACCGCGGACGCGCTCCCCCGTGGCCTGACGGATCGTATCCACGGCGGTACGCACGACGTTTGCCGCGGCCGCCGGCGAAAGCGTGTCCAGCCGTTCGGAATTGGTCATGCCGTGGCCCATCAGCTCGTCCCCGCGCGCTTTGAAGGCGGCGATGATCTCCGGATAAAACCGGCAGACGGAGGCGTTCAGCGCGATGGTGGTGCGGATATTGCGTGCGGCAAAGATGTCGAACAGGCGCCAGATGGCCACGCGCAGCCCGTAGTCGTTGCGGGGTTCGTTGCGCACATCCATATGGCCCTTGTCGTCCTTGACGTCCCAATGCTCCACATTGGGAACGATGAGCACGGCGACGCGCGCACCGTTGGGCCATTTCAGTTTCTGGCGCGAAGAGATCGCCGAATAGTCATAAAACGGATGGGGGGTGCCGGTGCGGATGCCACGCTCCGGGGCGCCCGTCTGTGCTGCCGCCGGCTGGCTTGTCACGGCCGCGGTTGCGAGCGCCGCCACACCCGCGCCTGCCTGCACGATTTCGCGCCGCGACACCGGATTTTCCTCATTCGTCATCATCTTTTCTCCGTGCCTTTCGTGATAGGTTATCACGCGACAGGCGGAGAACGATCATGACTTTGTTCGACCGGCGCGGCATCTCACGGCGCGAACTGTTGCGATATGGTACGGCCGCCGTGGCAACAGCCATTCTCAGGCCGGTGTTGGCGGCGGCGCCGGCGGTGAAAACCATCGATTTTCACCATCATTTCAATCCGCCGTTTCTGGTCAATGCAGTGGCCGGCAAACGCGTCGGCGCCGGCGATGCCGCCGGGCTGAACTGGGACCTTGCCTGGTCGCTGGAAGATATGGACAAGACCGGCATCGCCAAAGCGGTGCTGTCGCCGCCGACGGGTTTTGCCGAACGCACCGATCCATCGATGCGCGCCGCCACCATCCGCAAGGTGAACGACTACGGCGCGGAAGTGGTCCGCGACCACCCCACGCGGTTTGTGCAACTGGTCTATCTGCCGTTGCCCGATGT
>JANWHR010000124.1 GCA_025450355.1 Micropepsaceae bacterium | reverse complement strand
TGATCGCCGAGCGTGATGCCGAACGGGCCGAGAAAGAGAAGCTGCAAAATCTTTACGAGGGGATGCGCCATCAGCTGAAGAAGGCCATCGCTCACCGCTTCGGCGCGAAAAGCGAGCAGCTCTCCAGGTTACCAGCCGATCAACTGGCGCTGGCGCTGGAAGATGTCGAGATCGCCATGGCGAAAGCCGAGGCGAGCGAAGAGAAAAAGCAGCCCTCGGTGTCCCGTACGCGTGCTCCCCGCAAAGCGGGCCGTGCCTCGTTGCCGGCACACCTGCCACGCCTTCACGAGACGATTGCGCCGGATGAGACGGGTTGCCCGTGCTGCCGCGCGCCCATGCATGTGATTGGCGAGGAAACCAGCGAACGGCTCGATGTCGTGCCGGCGCAATACCGCGTGATTGTCACGCATCGCCCGAAGCTCGCCTGCCGGGCCTGCGAGAAGATCGTGCAGGCGCCGGCAGCCGAACATCTCATCAAATCCGGCCTTCCCACCGAAGCGATGGTGGCTTCCGTGCTGGTCGCCAAATACGGCTGGCATCTGCCGCTTTATCGTCAGTCGAAGATGTTGCTGGCCCAGGGCATCGACATTGATCGTTCGACCCTGGCGTTCTGGGTGGGCTACGCCGCGGCGGAACTCATGCCGCTCTACGAGCGGCTGAAAGAGCATCTTCTTGCGTCGTCCCGTCTTGCCGTGGACGAAACACCTGTGCCGGTGCTCGATCCCGGGCGCGGGCGCACCAAGACTGGCTACTTCTGGAGCATGGCCCGCGACGACAGGCCCTTCGGCGGAACAGATCCGCCGGCCGTCGCTTACACCTATGCGCCCGGCCGGGGAGGTGTGCATCTCAACACGCTGCTCGCGAACTATCGTGGCATCGTGCAATGCGACGGCTACGCGCCTTACAAGAAGCTGCCGCCCGAGCGCATCACCACGGCCTTTTGCTGGGCCCATGTGCGCAGGCCCTTCTTCGAGATCGCGCGCAAAGGCGATGCGCCCATTGCAACGCAGGCGCTCTTGCGCATGGCTCAACTCTACAGAATCGAAGACAGGATCAGGGGGAAAAATCCCCGGGAGCGGCTAGCCGTGCGCCAGGCGGAATCGGCGCCCCATGTGATTGCCCTCAAGTCCTTCCTCGAAAAGCAGCTCACCCGCGTCTCCAGAAAATCGCCCATTGCCGATGCGATCCGCTACGCGCTCAACCATTGGCAAGGATTGATCCGCTTCCTCGAGGATGGCCGCATCGATCTGGATTCCAACATCGTCGAACGTTCCATGCGCCCGCAGGCATTGACGAGAAAGAATGCTCTCTTCGCAGGGCACGACAACGGCGCAGAGAACTGGGCTATCGCCGCTTCGCTCATTGAAACCTGCAAACTTAACAATATCGATCCGCAAGCTTACATTGCTGACGTGCTCTCGCGCCTCGTCGATCTCTGGCCCATGAGCCGCATCGACGAACTTCTCCCCTGGGCCTGGGCCACCTCGCGCCAAGAACTGTCTCGCGCCGCCTGAACCATCCGTCAAAGTCAAGCCTGTTACGCAAGGGTCGAGAAACACCGCTCACCTCACTCACGCCACTCGCCACGGAGATCGTATGAAACGCGCCACCTGTATGCTCGTACCGGCCATCGCACTTGCCGTGGCGACAATATCGCTGCCGGCATACGCGCATCATTCCTACGCCATGTTCGACGTGAAAAAGAAAGTGAGCGTCGAAGGCACCGTGAAACAGTTCATGTGGACAAATCCGCACAGCTGGATTCGGCTCGAGGTGATGGACTCAACGGGCAAACCCCAGGAATGGGCGGTCGAACTGGGGTCATTGACGATCCTGGTGAACCTTGGCTGGAATCCCAAAACACTGCTGGCTGGTGACAAAATTCGTATCACGGTGCACCCGATGAAGAGCGGTCTTCCCGGTGGCGATTTCGTATCGCTGGACAGCGGCGGGCATGGCACGGTCAAAAATGACGGCGGTGCCCAGGAAAGGCTGAAGGAACGCGCAGCGCGCCACCCAAACAGCTGAAATCCGTCTGCCGCGCACTGACCCGTCAAACATAGAGGACTTATGAAATCTCCTCGCATCCGATTCCTGCTGCCTGCGGTTCCGGCGTTTGCTTTGTGGCCTTTGATTGCGGCGCAAGCTCCCGCGCGTTCCGCTACGACAGCGCCCGACATCAGCGGCATCTATTGGGCGACGGCATACAACCCCCAGATCCAGCCGATCGGCGGCGGCATGCCGCCCTACAAACCTGCGGCGCTGGCCCAATACCGGAAAAACACGGCCGATCTCGCGGCCGGCAAGCTTGATGAGGACCGGTCGCGCAGCTATTGCCTGCCCGACGGCGTGCCGCGCGCACTTGAAGACCCGTACCCGTTCGAGATCGTCCAGGCGCCGCCACGGGGTGAGGTCTATCAGCTGTTCGAGATCAATCACATGATCCGGCGGATCGACATGCAGAAGCCGCTGCCGCCCGATAACGAACTTTCCGAGCTCCCGTACTACTCCGGTCATTCGGCCGGGCATTGGGAAGGCGATACGCTGGTGATCGAATCCGCCGGTTTCAACGACATGACCTTCCTCGATAACTCTGGCGCTCCGCACAGTGATCAATTGCGCACCAGCGAAAGAATTCGCAAGCTACCGGACGGCAAAAGCCTGGAAGATGTCGTGACGATCCACGATCCGGAGGTGTTCACCAGGGATTGGCAGGCGCGCTTCGTGTATCAGGCGCGGCCCGACATCCGGATCATGGACTGGAATTGTGGTGAAAAGCACCGTGACCTGTCTCAGGTCAAAGGCGTGCATTCGCGATGATGCAAGCCCGCCGGCAGCTTATGTGAAGCAACAGAATCGTCACGGGAAATAAGATCAATGACAATCAGTTCAGGTTTCGCGCGCGTGGCCGCCGGTCTGGCTGTCACAATCGGAATTGCCGGAACCTCCGCGGTGGCCGTGCGCGCCGCCGAAACGCCTGCCGCCGCGGTGAAAACCAATGCGATCCCCGATTTCAGCTCGGGGCGAAAGATGTGGGTTCTTGCCGGTGGTTTCCGGAAGGTCCCGGGTGATACCGGACCAGGCCCGATTACCGGCACGAACAAGTACCGGCCAAAAATCGTGGACCCCGTCGCCGTAACCGACAACCCGCTGCTGCTACCCTGGGCAAAAAAGGTCATGGATGACGCCAACCAGAAAGTCATTGGCGGAGAGATTGCGTTCAATGCGCCTGCCCGGTGTTTTCCTGGCGGCGTGCCTGGAATCCTGCTGTTCCCCGGCGAGCCGATGCAAATTGTGCAGACGCCGAGGGAGGTGGTGATGATGTGGAAACGCGATGCGCAAGTCCGGCGCATTTACCTCGACGTGCCCCACAGCCAGAACCCCGGATATTCCTGGTACGGGGAATCCGTTGGCCATTATGAGAACGGCGATACGCTTGTCGTCGATACGATCGGGTTGGACGACAAGGGCCCGCTGGACCGTTTCCGCACGCCCCATACCAAACAGTTGCACGTCATCGAGCGATTTAAGCTGACCAACGGCGGAAAGGGCTTCGACGTGCTGGTCCACGTCGAGGATCCGGGCACCTTCACTTCAGCGTGGAACACTCTCGTCAAATTCGAACAGGGTTACGAATACCGCAACGATCATTGGGAAGAGGATATCTGCGCGGAAGAGGGAGATGGCCTCATTCCGGTACCGGGTGCGGTACCGGTGCCGCACGCCACCAAACGCGAATTCTGATCGCCTGATCCTCGGGTTGACTCTGTGCCGGTACCGATGCCGGTGTTCGCTCCATTAGACCAGCGGTGGCAGTTCGCCGCCGGTAATCGCAAAAATCGTGAGGCGAATCAGCGCACATGGCGCTGGCCGGCTGCAAACCCCGGCTGTTTGGCCTACTCCTTTTCCGACAATGGGGGAATCATTGTCTTCGACGCAAACGGGCTGAGTTCCAACTCCGTCGCCGGTTGCGTGCTGATTGTGCGTAAGAAGGGGGACTGAAATGAATCCGAGGCTATCGTGGTTTGCCGCCCTGATGGGGTCCGCGTCCCTGGTGGCTTTAACCGCCACAATCGCCAATGCCCAACAGATGGCCCAGACCGCAGCGGGAGAAGTACCCGAGCAGGTGCTAGTCACCGGTTCGCTTATTCACGGAACCGCGGCAGTCGGTCTGCCGGTGACCAATCTCGGGGTTCAGGATCTCACGGAAACCGGCAATCCCACGATCGGCGATTTGTTCCGCACGATCCCCCAGGCTCAGGTATCTCCGGGCCCCACTGCGGTCATCGGCGGAGGTCACCAGGAACGCGAAACCGACGTCAATATCCGCGGTCTCGACAGCACCGGCCCGAGATCACTGATGATGATCGACGGGGTGCGCTATCCGCACCAGGCGGATGGCCTTTGCTCCACCGATCCCTCGATCATTCCCGCACTCGCTCTTGACCGCGTGGACGTCCTTGCAGACGGTGCATCCGCGACCTACGGCTCCGACGCCATAGCAGGCGTGATCAATGTGGTGCTGAAGCGCGGTTTCGACGGCGCCACGACGATGCTGCACTTCCAGGAGCCGGACAGAGGCGGGCAGGAATACCAGGCCTCGCAATTGTGGGGCCGCACCTGGAATGGCGGCGATGTCACGCTGACCTACGAATATATCAATGAGGCGCCGGTCAAACGTCCGCACTCAAACTTCACGATGAATTTCAGTCCATGGGGACTCGACAACGAGATTCCGATCGGCGCGTCGCTGCCGGGTACAGTCTGGACGGGAAAGCCATCGGTGACGAACGGCAATGGAGTCGCCAATGTCGGTACCGTTTGCGCAAACTGCTACTCTGTTCCGGCCGGCGCGGGCGCCAATTTCAACGCATCGCTCAACAGCGGAATAGGACCGACGGCTGCCGGCAGTGCTGCGACGCTGACGTGGGGCCAGCTGCTTTCGCATCCAGGCGTCAGCAACCTGGTTGATCCGCCGCAGCAGGGCTGGGAAGTCGCCGGGCAGCAGAAAAATTCGTTTGTCGCGACCTTCGATCAGCGACTGTTTCCCGGCGTTTCGTTTTTCTTTACCGGTTTCTATACCAACCGCCGGGTGACCG
>JANWHR010000123.1 GCA_025450355.1 Micropepsaceae bacterium | reverse complement strand
CGCGGGGATGGACCGCAGCGACTATATCGCTCTGAGCCGCGCCGATCGCCAGGCGTGCGGCGCCGATACTAAACTCATCCGTATTCCATATCGGGTGTTCTGGCATTTGCTTCAGATTGACGCATTCTACAACCATGATCCACCGTTCACAACGAGACAGCTCGAAGCGCTGGTTACGCCGGACATTTTCGATGTGATCGACTGGCCGGCGATTTTCGGCGTAGTTCACACTCCGCTGAAGCAGGCCCTTTGCGACACTTTCCGGCATCCCGTGTTTTCGGGCATAATCCTGGACTTCTAGATGGGCCGCGCAGTCATCATCGGCGCCGGAGCAATGGGCCTTGCCGCGGCTTATCACGCGGCGAAGCGCGGCCACAACGTCACCGTGCTGGAGGCCGCAGCCGAACCCGGCGGCATGGCCGCGCATTTCGATCTGGGCGGCATCTCGATCGAACGCTTCTATCACTTCGTCTGTAAATCCGATTCCGCGACATTCGAGCTGTTATCCGCCCTGGGGCTCGCCGGCAAAATGCGCTGGGTGCCAACGACCATGGGGTATTTTGTCGATGGGCGGCTGCACAAGTGGGGCGATCCACAGGCGCTGCTCTCATTCCCGGGACTGTCGTTGGCGCAGAAGCTGCGCTACGGAACCATGATGTTTCTTTCCAGCCGGAGGAAAGCACCGGGAAAGCTGGAAAACATTTCGGCAAAGCAATGGATCACGGTATGGTGCGGTGCCGATGTTTACCGGAAGCTGTGGGCGCCGCTGTTTGAGTTCAAGTTCTACGAATACGCGGACAATATATCTGCCGCCTGGGTCTGGACCCGTATCAAGCGCGTCGGCACCTCGCGGCGTTCCGTTTTCCAGGAAGAGCTCGGCTATATCGAAGGCGGATCCCAAACCCTGGTGAACGCGCTGGTCGATGGGATGACCGACTGCGGCGCGGAACTGCGGTTAAACAGTCCCGTGACGCGGATCGAATGTGAAGACGGCCGTGTGACAGGCGTGCGCGCAGGCGACAGATACTTCCCCGCCGGCCAGGTGATCTGCACAATTCCAGCGCCATTCGTCAGCCGTCTCGTTCCTGACCTGCCGGTAGAACAGCGTGAGGCGTATGACAGGATCGCCAATATCGGCGTTGTCTGCGTGGTGTTCCGTCTGCTTCGGGGAGTCTCACCGCATTTCTGGGTGAACATTTCCGACCCGCGGTTCGAAATCCCCGGGATCGTCGAATTTTCACGGCTGCGCGCGGCCGGCGATACGATCGTGTATGTTCCATATTACATGCCCACATCGCATCCGAAATTTACCCGCAGTGATGCAGATTTCGTGGCCGAGTCGCTGCGGTTCCTGAAGCTGCTAAATCCCGCAATCTCGGACAGCGATGTTGTCGCAAGTCATGTTGGACGACTGCGGCACGCTCAACCGGTATGCCCTCCTGGCTTTGCAGCAATGCTTCCTCCGGTCCAAACCAGCATTGCCGGCCTGCAAATCGCCGATACGTGCTTCTACTACCCGGAGGACCGCGGCATTTCCGAAAGCGTCCGTTTGGGCAAGCTGATGGCCGATCGACTCCCGCAATAGCGGATATCAGTTTGCGGCAAAGGCGAGCAGGACGTTGCCTGGGATGACTCCGCCGTGGTGGGAATAACCCGACCCGACGTAGAGCATACCGTCGACGATGGTTGCGCCGGCATTACTCATGGAGCCGCCATTGGCCGCGACCCCATCAATGGTGGAGTAATCCTGCGCGGTATTGAACCGCCAAAGAATTTGGCCGGTTTCCGACGAATAGGCATAAAGCTGGCCGTCCATGGTTCCCGAGAACACGACTCCGGGAATCGCGGTCACGGCTGCCGCATGACTGGGTTTGCAGAATTTGCGGTCGCCGCAGGGCGGGTTCCGGGTGCTCCACGTGAGATGACCGGTGTGGAGATCCAGCGCGGCCATACCGCCGGATGCATCGGGCGATTTCGCATCGAAAAACCCATTCGGTACATAGACTCTCTCGCCGTCCACCGCGAGCCCCCAGAGCACGCCGCCTCCGCTGCTACCCTTGCCGGCCTGCTGCGTCCAGATGGTTTTCCCCTGTTGACCCGGGTCGAGCGCCCAGACCATTCCGGACTTGTTCCCTGCGATCAGCATTGATCGTCCGTCTACTGATTTCACAAGGACCGGCGAAACAGAAAAATCCACGTCCGGCGCTTCGGCATCGGGGCAGGCCGCAGCTTCACGGTCGGCGCGCCGGCACGTGCCATTCCAGATGTCGTTCGCCGTCTGCTGGCGATGCCATCTGATCTGTCCGGACGCCATGTCGATTGCAACCACCGAATCCGAAAGCGCGGTCGCTGGAGGAGAGTAATTATTGCCCGTTCCAACATATAAGACGTTTCGTTCGACATCGATGGTTGGCGTATTCCACACCGCTGCGCCCGAGGGCCCGAGGACCACTGTGCCCGCGCTATTCTTCTGCCCCGCGACCGGCTTCCCCTCGATCATCCAGGTTTTCCAGATTTGCTTTCCGGTCGTGGCATCAAGGGCAAGCACGCTTCCACGGAAGATACAGCAGGGATATCTCGGATCAGCCACTTTCGCTTCTTCACGCGAAGAAACCGGCACGTATAACCGGCCCGCATAAAACGCCGGCGCAGCGGTGATCGCCGCCTGCGGATGATCGTCGACCTTCACCTTCCACAACAATTTTCCGGTTCGCGCATCAACGGCGTAGATGTTCGCCGCCTGATCACCGAACCATGCGGTCAATCCGCCGCCGCTGTCCGCGCCCAGCATGATGGCGCTTCTGATGCCGGATTCGACCTCATCGTGCCAGACGACGCAGCCGCTCTTCGCATCCAGAGCGAACAGGTCGCCCTCGGCATCTCCGACATACAGTCGTCCATTCGCGACAACGGGTTGCGTACCACCGGAAGTCGCTCCCGGAAGGCCAAATGCCCATTTCAATTTCAGATTTGGAATATTGCGCGCGCCGATGCCAGCAACGTCCGCCGATTGGAAGCGCATGTTGGTTATTCCGGCACCCCAGCCATTCCAGCCCGCATTCGTCCGCCGGTCGCCGGGCGCCCCGCTTGAGCCGGCGCAAAAGGCAGAAGAGGAAACAACCGCGGGCTGCGCTGGCAGCGGTTTGCCGGAAATGTACTCCGCGAGTGCGCGCCGTTGCGCGCGGCTGCGCTCCGATGCCTGGGCTTTCATGGAGCCTGTTTTCAGCGCCTGCAGAATCGCTTCGGGTGTCATTCGTCCCAGCTCTTCGCGGGCGGGCGCCGGCGAATTGCGGCCCGCGTCGTGACAGATCGCACAATAGGTATTGTACAGTGCGCCACCATCCTGGGCTTTCGCCGCGACCGCGAACAGCCCCGTGCCCAACACGATGAACCCGACAGCTCTGCCCAATTTCATGTTCGCCTCCAGCCTGAACTTAGCGTAGCGGCCAATCGGTCCTGCGACAATCAGAACTCCCCGATCGCGTCTGCCGCAGCACTTGGCGCGGCTAGGCAAAAATCAGAACCGCAAATACCATGTTGCCCGCAGGCAGCTTTGGCGACCGGACATGCGCGTTGAGATTCGTCCGCTGGAAGAGCGGGACCTCCCCGAAGCCGACCGGATTCTCCGGCTCGCTTTCGGCACCTTCCTTGGCATCCCTGATCCTGTCACGACATTCGACGACAGCGATTATGCCTACACGCGCTTTCGCGCCGCGCCGGACGCTGCGCTGGCGGCCGAAGTTGATGGCAAGCTGGCCGGCTCAAATTTCGCGACCCAATGGGGTAGCTTCGGATTTTTCGGGCCGCTCACCATCGACCCGGCGCTGTGGAACAGGGGCGTCGCTCAGCAACTGCTTTCGCGCACCATGGAACTCTTCGAGCGCTGGGGCTGCAGCCACACTGGACTGTTCACCTTCAGCAACAGTCCCAAACACGCTGCCCTGTACCAGAAATTCGACTACTGGCCGCAGTACCTCACGCCCGTGATGTCGAAAAGTGTAAATCCCGGCGCAGGAACCCAGGTCTGTTTGCCCGTTTCAGAATTGCGGCCTTCGCAAAAGGAACAGGCACTTGCGTACTGCCGCGATCTGACCGGCAGAATTCATGAAGGGCTCGACGTCACGCGCGAAATCCGCGCCGTCGATTCGCAACATCTGGGCGATACCCTGCTGCTGTTGGAAGGTTCAACCGTGACGGCCTTTGCGGTTTGCCATGCCGGTCCGAAGACGGAGGCGGGCGGCGGCGCCTGCTATATCAAATTTGGCGCCGTTCGGCCTGGACCGGCGGCGCAGAGAGATTTCGGGCGCTTGTTGAATATGTGCGAATCCTGGGCTGCCATGAAAAAGGCCGGGAGACTCATTGCGGGCGTGAATATGGGCCGGCACGAGGCGTACCGCACCATGGTGGCACTGGGATTCAAAACAAATCTCATGGGTGTCGCGCTGCAAAAAGCAAATGTGCAGGGATACAACCGCCCGGGCATTTACGTCATCGACGATTGGCGCTGAAGAGACGCGGCTGCCGGAAGACAGCCGCGCCCCTTTTGCGCTTACCGCAGTCTTAGGCCGGCCGATCAGCCGCGGTGATGACCACCACCTCCGTGGCCGAACCCGCCGTGCGCGACCATGCCACCACGTTCGCCACCGCGGAATCCTCGGTCGAAATCGTGGCCGCGATCAAAGTCGCGGTGGCCACCCCAGCCATAGCCGCCGAAGCCAAGGCCGATGCCGAAATATGGCGCAACCACCGGGCCGCCATAACCGTAAACTGGCGCCGCGTAGGCGGTACAGTACGGATAGGAGTAGACGTAGTTGCCATACGCGTCATAGCACGAATAGGCAGGAACCACGGGCGGCGGCGGCGCATAGCCATAGGCTGGACCGACACCGATGCCGAAGCTCACCTGCGCGGCAGCCGGCGCGGCCACCGCCACCGCTGCGCCGCACGCGAGGGCGACACCGAGCCCAATCTTCGCGATCTTCCTCATGACACTCATCCTTCGCTGTTTGGCGCTTGCAAGCGCACTTTGCCTCCTCTCGTAATATAGG
>JANWHR010000122.1 GCA_025450355.1 Micropepsaceae bacterium | reverse complement strand
TCCCCGCGTCGCCAGTGCCTATGAGGAACTGTCCACCCATGATTTCGTGACGTTTCGCGGCGTCAACGATGCTCCTGCCGCAATGACGGCCCATGTGGTCTATGAAGCAATCGATCCCGAAAGGCCCGCGACCACGAGTTCACGAGTCGTGCAAAAGGTGATCCGGCAGGAGATCGGATTTGACGGGTTGCTCATGAGCGACGATTTGTCGATGGGCGCGCTGCAAGGGCCAATGGGCAGGCGGACCAAATCGGCTTTGCTGGCCGGCTGCGACGTCGTTCTGCATTGCAACGGCAATTTTCAGGAAATGAAGGAAATTGCCGCGGCCGTGAAACCGTTGTCCGGTGAAGCATTACGCCGGGCGGAAGCGGCTTTGGCGCAATACCGCGTGCCCGCTGAGCTGGATACTGTCAGGGCGGAAAGTCATCTCGCCGCGTTGATCGGGAGTGGAAATGGACACTGATTTTCCGGAAACGGCGGTGCTTGACGGGATTGCCGCTCCCGCCGATGAGCCGCTGATTGTCGAGTTGGAAGGTTTTGAAGGCCCGCTGGATCTGCTGCTCTCGCTCGCGCGCAATCAGAAAGTCGATCTGCTCAGAATTTCCGTGCTGAAGCTCGCGGATCAGTATCTGGCGTTCATGGAATCGGCGCGGCACCACAGATTAGAGCTCGCGGCGGATTATCTCGTGATGGCAGCCTGGTTGACCTATCTGAAATCGCGCCTCGTGCTGCCCCAAGCGGTCCCGGAAACGGTGGGTGCGGAAGAAATGGCCGCACAACTGCGCTGGCGGCTGGCGCGTCTCCAGACCATGCGTGAAGCGGCGGCACGGTTGTTTGCCCGCGATCTGCTGGACCGCGACGTGTTTGCGCGCGGTCAGCCAGAGCCGGTGGTTGTGGTACGGACGCGGAGCAACGCCGATACGCTGTACGATCTGCTTTCGGCCTATGCGAGCCAACGGACACGCAAGGTTGCGATTGCGAATTACCAGATGCCGAGGCCTCCGGTATTCCTGATCGAAGAAGCGCGTGCGCGCATTGAACGTATGCTGGGGTCCGTTCCGGATTGGCGATCTCTCATGCGATTTCTGCCGCCGGATTGGAGCAGTGGGCACCGCCGTCGAAGCGCGGTGGCAAGCACGTTTTCGGCGATTCTGGAATTGGTTCGCGATGGCCGCGTGACGGTGCGCCAGATGACGCCATTTGGCGAGATTTATCTGAAGGATGTGAACGTGGCAGCCGTGGAGGATAGAGCGTGAACCGTATGTTGGACCCGCAGGAGGCGGCGCTCGCGGAGTTGGCGGCCGCAGAAATCCCGCAACCGGACGGTCCGATTGCGGATAGAAACAGTCTGCGAGTGCTGGAGGCGTTGCTCTTCGCAGCTTCGGAGCCTGTCGCGGAGCCGTCACTCTCCCGAGTTCTGCCTTCCGGCACCGATGTCGCGGCGCTGCTTGCGATCCTCAAGGATGAATACAGCAGCAGGGGCGTCAATCTGGTGCAGGTCGCGGGAAAATGGCAGTTCCGGACGGCGGGAGATCTCGCCTTCCTTCTTCGTAAAGAAGCAATCGAGCAGCACAAGCTTTCCCGCGCGGCGATCGAAACGCTCGCTATTATTTCCTATCATCAGCCTGCGACCCGTGCCGAAATCGAAGACATAAGGGGCGTGATGGTCAGCAAGGGAACGCTGGATTCGCTGCTCGAAAGCGGCTGGATTCGCATTCGGGGCCGCAGGCGGACGCCGGGACGGCCGGTGACATATGGAACGACCGAATCATTCCTCACCCATTTCGGGCTGGAGCAGATCGGCGACTTGCCGGGCTTCGATGACCTGAAGGCCGCAGGTTTTCTGGACGCGGTTCCGCCATCCGCATTCGCCATTCCGCAACCTACCGATGCCCTTGCCCCGGACGAAGACCCGTTCGAAGACGAGGGCGCCGCCGCGGAAGGCACGGGCGAGGGCTGCGAATAACAAATTCCTCTGAATTGCAGGGTCATTTCCCGCCCGCTATTGGTTCGGCATGAGTCGTTCGCAAGTTGCTTCGCCGCGTTCCACGGCAAGTGTCTGGTTTGTGTTGATTGCCGTGTTCATCGACATGGTTGGCATCGGGATCGCCATTCCGGTACTGCCGATCCTGATCGGGTCCTATACCGCCAGCCGCGAAATGCAGGCCTGGTGGAATATGGGTCTGTCGGCCGCCTTTGGCCTGATGCAGTTTCTTTGCGCCCCCATGCTTGGTGCGATCAGCGACCGGTTCGGGCGGCGGGTCGTGCTCATCGCCGCAATCATTGGCCTCGGAATTCATTATCTCCTGATTGCGATCGCTCCGGCGCTGCTACTGATGCTGTTTGCCCGGCTGATTGGCGGCATCACCGGCGCGAGCTATTCGGTCGCGAACGCCTATCTTGCCGACATTACGCCACCCGAGAAACGCGCGCGCAATTTCGGCCTGGTCGGCGCCGCCTTTGGCCTGGGATTCATCTGCGGCCCGATTATGGGCGGGCTGCTGGGCGGGATTGATCTGCACCTTCCATTCTATGTGGCGGCCGGACTTTCGCTGTTGAACGCAACCTACGGATTTCTGTTTGTCCCGGAATCCCTGCCGCCCGAACGGCGCACGAAACTTTCGTTGGAACGGGCAAATCCTTTGCGCGCCCTGTCCAGTCTCATTCGCCATCACGCGGTGGGCACTCTGGTTATCGTGTATGCGATCTACATCATCGCGCACATGACGATGATTCAAAGCTGGGTTCTGGCCACGCGATTCCGCTTTGGCTGGGGAACGGTGGAAAACGGAACGCTGCTGTTCTGCGTCGGGTTGATTTCCACGATCGTGCAGGGCGGGCTGATTGGCCGGTTGGTCAAGCGCTTCGGCGAGGAGCGTCTCGTGCTGATGGCCGTGGGCAGCAATGTTATTGTTCAGACGCTGTACGGGCTCGTGCCACAGGGCTGGATGATGTTTCCGGTCCTGTTCGCCAGCGTGCTCACCTTCACCGCAGGACCATCGATTCAGGCAGTGGTATCGAAGTCCACTGATTCTTCGACGCAGGGCGTGACGCTGGGCGCATTGCAGTCGATCAGCAGCCTGGCCGGAGTGATTGGGCCATTGCTGGGTAATTCCCTGCTCGCGCAGGTCTCCAGTCTGCCGCCAGGAGATATCCGCCTGGGGGTCAATTTCTTTGCCTGCGCCGCATTGAACGCGATCGCCTTCTCGATCGCATGGCGCCGTCTCGCACGGCCGGTCCCGGCGACGGCTTAGTTGATCCTGACCGGCTTTTCCCTTGATGGAGCTTCGAGCACGACAGCCTCGCCATGACGTAACGCGATGGCAAGGCGGCCCTCACACAGCGCCACGGCATCGCGGCCGAACACATCGGCGCGCCAGCCGTGAAGAACGGCAAGTCCTTCCGATTCGCCGCAGGCGAGCCGCTCCAGCTCTGCGAGATCGGCAACCAGACGCGGCGCGACGCGGTATTCGGCCGAGCGGATTCGGAGCAAGGTTTTCAGAAGATCGAGCGCGGCAGGGGATGGTTCGCGCCGGGGCTTCAGTGGCGCCGGCAGGAGTTCGGGCGCCGGTGCATTCGTAGCTTCGGATATTGCGGCGAGCAGTGACTTTCCGGCACGCGATTGCGCGTAGCCGGAGGACAGGCCACGGATATGTTCCAGATGCTCCGCATCGGCGGGGGGGTGTGCCGCGATTTCCAGAAGCGCTTCATCGCGCAGAATGCGGTTCCGCGGCACATCGCGCGCCTGGGCCTCGCGTTCGCGCCAGGCGGCCATTCCGGCCAGGACTGCGAGAAAGCGTTTGCTGCCGGACCGCGGTTTCAGGCGGCGCCAGGCATCGCCCGGATCCAGCCTGTACGTGGCGGGATCACCAAGGATCGCTTCTTCCTCTTCGACCCATTCGGCGCGTCCGGTTCTTTCGAGTTCTTTCGAGAGAATGTCATAGACCTGCCGCAGATGCGTCACGTCGGCGAGCGCATATTCCAGTTGGCGTCTGGTCAGCGGGCGCCGGCTCCAGTCCGTGAAGCGAGCCGACTTGTCGATATCCGCCTTTGCAAGCTTGCGAACGAGCGTTTCATAGGACGCCGCCTCGCCAAAACCGCAGACCATCGCCGCGATCTGGGTATCAAAAAACGGGGCTGGGATCACTCCGCCAAAATGGTGGAAAATTTCAATGTCCTGTCTCGCGGCGTGGAAAACCTTGACGACAGCCGGATTGGCGAGAAGCCGGTAAAAGGCCGCGAGATCAATTCCAGGCGCCAGCGGGTCAATAATCGCCTGCGCGTCCGGTCCGGCCGCCTGAATCAGACACAGCTTGGGCCAGTACGTCTGATCCCGCATGAATTCGGTATCGATGGCGGCGTAGGGACCCTGTTCCAGTTCGACGGTGAATTCTTGGAGGTCCGTCGTCGATGTAATCATTTGCATGGGGCTAAATAGCGGATTTTGGCGCGCATTGTCGCGGAAAACCGTCGCGAGGCGCGCCCCTTGACTTCGCACGGCGCGCTTTCCACAAACGCCGGCCCGTCTTCAGGAGCCCGCATGCATCCCTACCGCACCAAAACCTGTGGCGAACTTCGCCGCACCGATGTTGGCGAGCGGGTAAGGCTATCCGGCTGGGTGAATCGGGCGCGCGATCACGGCGGCTTGCTTTTCATTGATTTACGCGATCATTACGGGTTGACCCAATGCGTGGTTGAACCGGACAGCCCGGCCTTCGCAATTGCATCCCAGGCCCGTTCGGAATGGGTTCTGACCCTGACCGGGCCCGTGGTTGCCCGCAGTCCCGAAACGGTCAATCCGGGTCTCCCCACCGGGGAAATTGAAATCCGCATTGAAGACGTAGCGATCCAGAGCCGCGCGGAGGATTTGCCCCTGCCGGTGTTTGGCGACCTCGAATATCCCGAAGAAACGCGGTTGCGCTACCGGTTTCTCGATCTCAGGCGTGAACGGCTGCACGGCAACATCGTGCTGCGTTCGCAGGTGGTCCAATCCATTCGGCGGCGGATGACCGAGCGCGGATTCATGGAATTCCAGACGCCCATCCTGACCGCGTCCAGCCCGGAAGGGGCGCGTGATTTCCTTGTGCCCTCGCGTCTGCATCCGGGAAAATTCTATGCACTGCCCCAGGCGCCGCAGCAGTTCAAACAGCTGATCATGGTGGCCGGGTTCGACCGCTATTTCCAGATTGCGCCCTGTTTCCGGGACGAAGATGGCCGCGCGGACCGCAGCCCCGGAGAATTTTACCAGCTCGACATCGAAATGAGCTTCGTTACGCAGGAGGACGTTTTCTCCGCGATCGAGCCGGTGCTGCACGGCATATTCCAGGAATTCGGCAAGCGCCCGGTGTCGCCGCCGCCGTTCCCGCGCATTCCGTACACGGAGGCAATGCTGCTCTACGGGTCCGACAAGCCGGATCTGCGCAACCCGCTGCTGATCGCGGATGCCACGGCGATCTTTGCCCGCGATGACGTGTCATTCAAAGCTTTCAAGGGCAAGGAGGCCGTGCGGGCGATCCCTGCGCCCGGTGCAGCGGCACAGCCGCGCTCCTGGTTTGACCGTATGAATGAATGGGCCCGGGGCGAAGGCGCGCCGGGGCTGGGATATATCGTGTTCGATCAGGAAGACGGGCGCACGGTAGGACGCGGGCCGATCGCGAAATTCCTTTCGGGCGAGGCGCTATCGAAACTGGCGGTGCAGACGGCGTCGAACGCGGGCGATGCGGTGTTCTTTGCGGCGGACAAAGCGGTGCGTGCCGCGGCGCTTGCCGGGCAGGCGCGGCTGAAGATCGGGAGTGAGCTGAATCTGGTGCGCAAGGACTGTTTTGAGTTCTGCTGGATCGTCGATTTTCCCATGTATGAATGGAACGAAGACGAGAAGCGCATCGATTTTTCGCACAATCCGTTCTCGATGCCGAATTTCGACCACGAAAAATTCCTTGCGCTTGATCTTCAGGATCGTGACACGATCCTCGGCATCAAGGCATTCCAGTACGACATCGTCTGTAACGGCGTTGAGCTGTCGTCGGGCGCGATCCGCAATCACCGGCCCGACGTGATGCTGACGGCATACGTGATTGCCGCTTACGCGCGCGACGAAACCGAGCAACGCTTTTCTGGAATGCTGATTGCGTTCCGTTACGGCGCGCCGCCCCATGGCG
>JANWHR010000121.1 GCA_025450355.1 Micropepsaceae bacterium | reverse complement strand
TCTACGCGCCCGTACCCATTCATTATCTGGAAGCGATCATCGTCGGCGCTGTCGGCCTTGCGGTCAACATCATCAGCGCCATCGCGCTTGCCGAAGACGAACACGATGCCGAAGATCCTGGCCATCATCAGGATTACAATTTGCGCGCGGCCTATGTGCATGTGCTGGCAGACGCCGCCACATCACTATTGGCGCTGGCGGCGCTCAGCGCGGGCCTGTTGTTCGGCTTGCGAATACTCGATCCGGTGGTCGGCCTGCTCGGCGCCGTCGTGGTCGGCCGCTGGTCGATTCAGCTGATGCGGCAATCTGGCCGTGTACTGCTCGATGTGGAGGACGCTCCGTCACTCGCCGGGGACATCCGTAAAACCCTGGAAGACGATCTGGGCGTCAAAATTTCAGACATGCATCTCTGGCGCCTTGGACCAGGCCATCGGGGGCTGATTGTGTCTGTGGTCTCGCCGTCGCCGTGTTCAGCCGATCTCATCAAGGAGCAGATCCGCTCCCTGCATTCAGGCCTGTCACATGTGACGGTAGAAGTTTCGGTGTGCAGCGACTGCACGCCCGCGGTCTAGCGCGGAAGCAGTCCTTCGCGCTGCATGCGCTTGCGCTGAAGTTTGCGATACCGCCGAATGGCTTCGGCACGTTCCCGCGCCCGCTTCTCGGATGGCTTTTCGTAATGGCCCCGCAGTTTCATCTCGCGGAAGATGCCTTCCCTCTGCATCTTCTGTTTGAGCGCTTTCAGCGCTTGATCGATATTGTTGTCGCGAACGATGATCTGCAAGCGGGGCTCCTTCTTCCATCCGGCGCGGGTTCCTATCAGAACAGGGTCATTCTGTCCACCGCAGCCGGATTGGGAACGCTCCAGCAACGCAAAGGTCACGAAAGGAGAAACCATGCGAGATAAAGCAGTTCTGACGCTCTCCGATGCGCAAGCGATTCTCGCCGGCGCGCGTGCGGAGGCCCACCAGCGCGACTGGGCAGTCACCATCGCGGTTGTGGACGATGCAGGCCTCCTGCTGCTGCTGGAACGGGCCGATGGCGCGCGCCCACAGACTTCGGAGGTGGCGTTCCTGAAGGCGCGCTCGGCGGCGCTGACGCATCGCCCCGGGAAAACCTGGGAGGACGCGGCCAAAACCCGGCCCGGAGTGGTGAATTTTCCGGATGCCTTTCCCATCCAGGGCGGCGTACCGATCCTGTTCAAAGGCGAAGCGGTCGGGGGGGTGGGCGTTTCCGGCGTGCAAAGTCACGAAGATGAACAGGTGGCGCTGGCCGGGATTGCCGCTCTTGGCCTCTGAGGCCATATTCGCGCGATGGCAATCCTGAAAATCGCCCGCATGGGCCACCCGGTGCTCTCGGAGATTTGCGCACAGGTCCGTGATCCCGCCGCACCGGAACTGCGGCGTCTGATCGCGGACATGATCGAAACCATGGCAGATGCAAATGGCGCCGGGCTTGCGGCGCCGCAAGTCCATGTTCCGCTTCGGCTCGTTATTTTTCAGGCTCCGGCATCACGGAGCAATGATACCGGCGCCGATGAGCCGGAGAGCTTCGACCATGCCGCTCCGCTGACCGTGCTGATCAATCCCGTGATCGAAGTTCTGGATACAACCCTGGAAGGTGGCTGGGAAGGCTGTCTTTCGGTACCCGGATTGCGCGGGTGGGTCGATCGGCCCCGGCACATCCGCTACTCCGGTGTGGATGCCGAAGGGCGCCGCGTTCAGCGTGACGCGCGCGGCTTTCACGCCCGCGTCGTGCAACACGAATGCGATCACATCAATGGCGTGCTGTATCCGCAGCGCATGCGTGATCTTTCAAAGCTGACCTTCGAAAGCGAGTTCCGGCACTGGCTCGATCACAGTGAGGAAAAAAGAGCGGCGGAATGACCGACCTCGTGCGCGACCGCGTGCTGTCCGAGGCGCTGCCGGAAATTCCGCAAACGGGATTTTCGCAGGAGACACTTGCCGCGGCGGCGGAAAAGGCGGGCATTTCGCGGCGCGAGCTGCACGATGCTTTTCCGGGTGGACCGGCAGATCTGGTTGAAACCTTCTCTCATTGGGCCGATCGGATGATGGCCGGGAACGTCGCGGCCAATCCTGAGGATGCGCATCTCCGGGATCGTGTCGCGGCGGCTGTCCGGGCCAGGATCGAGGTCCTGAACCCGCACAAGGAAGCGGCGCGGCGGGCCGCGGCATTCCTCGCGCTGCCGCACAATGCGCCACTGGCGGCGAAGCTGATGATGCGGAGCGTCGATGCCATGTGGCGCGCCGCTGGCGACCGCTCCAGCGATTTTTCCTGGTACACCAAACGGGCCATTCTCGCCGGCGTTTACGCCGCAACCTTTGCCTGGTGGCTTAGCGACTCCAGCGAAGGCAATTCCGCGACCTGGACCTTTCTGGGGCATCGCATCGACGATGTGATGCAGCTTGAGAAATTCCGCAGCTCCGCAGTAAAGGCGATTGAAAACCTGCCCGATCCGTTTGGACTGCTCAAGTTATTCCGCGGCCGGCGTTAAACGCGAAATGCGCGTAATGTGGCCCATCTTGCGCCCGGGCCGCACCGCCCGCTTGCCGTAAATGTGCAGTCCCGCGCTTCCCGCCAGCTCGCGCCAGGTCTCGATTTCTGCGCCGATCAGGTTCTCCATCACCGCGTCGGAATGGCGCTCAGGCCTGCCCAGCGGCCAGCCCGCGACGGCCCGCACATGCTGTTCGAACTGACTGACCTCGCAGGCGTCCAGCGTCCAGTGCCCGGAATTGTGAACCCGCGGCGCAATCTCGTTGACCAGCAATTTTCCGTCACGTGTCACAAACATCTCGACGCCCAACACGCCAACGTAATCCATATTTTCGGCAATCCGGCGCGCCATCGAAACGGCCTCGCGCGCAGAACTTTGCGGCAGACCGGCGGGGACGGTGGACCGGCGCAGAATGTGCTGTTCGTGTTCGTTTCGCGCCATGTCATAGGCGGCAAACGAGCCATCGCCGGACCGGGCGGCAACGACAGATGCTTCGAAGACAAAATCTACGAAGCCCTCGAGAATCGATGGCACGCCACCCAGTTCGGCAAACGCCAGCGCCGCTTCTCCGGCACTTGTCACAATGCGCTGCCCCTTCCCGTCGTAACCAAGACGACGCGTTTTCAGAATCGCGCGCCCGCCAAGTTCCGCAAAGGCAGCTTTGGCACCGGCGGCGTCCGCAACGTTCCGAAACGGCGTGGTCGGAATGCCAAGAGCAGTCACAAAATTTTTCTCTGTTAGACGGTCCTGGGCAATGCGTAAACATTCGGGACCCGGAGCAACAAAGACGTGCTGCACCAGTTCCCGGACCGAGTCATCCGGCACATTTTCGAACTCAAATGTGACCGCGTCACAGGCGCGCGCAAATTTTTCCAGCGCCTGCCGGTCCCCGAAAGCAGCACGCGTCCTCTCCGCAGCAACGGAGAAAGCGCAGGATTCGCTCTCATCGGAATAAATATGACTCCGAAACCCCAGACGGGCTGCTGCCAAAGCCAGCATGCGCCCGAGTTGGCCACCGCCCAGAATGCCGATCGTCGATCCCGGAGCGAGTGGCGCGCGAGATTGCGGCTGTACTTTCATTTTTTCTTCTTCTGTCTGGCCAACGGATGCCGCGGAACGGAGCGTGTCTGGCGCGACCGCCAGCGTGCCAGCCGGGACCGGAGCTCCGGATCGCCATTGGCCAGAAGCGCGGCGGCGAACAGCCCGGCGTTCTTTGCGCCCGATTCGCCAATTGCGAAAGTCGCAACCGGAATGCCGCCAGGCATTTGTGCGATGGACAACAGGCTATCCAGCCCCTTCAGCGCCCGTGTTTCTACTGGAACCCCCAACACCGGCAGTACGGTCAGGGAAGCCGTCATTCCCGGCAGATGCGCGGCGCCCCCCGCTCCTGCGATGATGGCTTTGAGGCCGCGTTCTGCCGCCGTCCGGGCATAGTCATAAAGCCGCTGCGGGGTGCGGTGGGCGGAAACCACCCGGACCTCGAAAGGAACCTTCATCTCCTCCAGAATCTGTGCTGCCGCTTGCAGGGTTGGCCAGTCAGACCGGCTTCCCATGATGATTCCGATGAGTGGGCGCACAGGATATCCGGAGGTTGGCATCTTTGACTGATTCGCCATCGTGGCGAACGACGGATTATAGGAAAGCAGACTCCGGAGGAAAGCGGTTTAGCCGCCCCAGCTAGGCCGTGATGTCGGGCAACAGGCTGTCTTCGATGCGTGCGATCAGGTCTTTGAGCTGCAGCTTGCGTTTTTTCAGTCGCGTCAACTGAATTTGATCGCAATGGGTCGAACTGGCGATGGCGGCAATGGCCAGATCCAGATCACCATGTTCCTGCCTCAGTTCCGCGAGTCTCGCCCGCAGGGCCGATTCTTCTTCATCTGTCATGGCAGGGCATTACTCCTGCGCACCATGCACATCCTTTTATGCCTCCGCGGTGGGATCGCCAAGGTTCCACCAGGGCTTCGCTGTTGTTCCATAGGTGCGGTGTCGCAAATTACAAGGGATGACAAACGCCATTGGTGGTGATCTAATTTGTGGTCCCTAAATTTTAGCAGAGGGAGAAGCGATGGCCGTGGAAACGCACATCAGGGAAGTCGCAGCCAAGCACCGTAAAGTTCAGGAAATGATCGAAGACGAGATGACCCATTCCGCCTGGGATGAGATGCGCGTGGCGGCCCTGAAAAAAGAAAAACTTCGTTTGAAGGACGAACTCGAGAGATTGCGCACCGACCGGCAATAGGCGGTTGGAACGCGGGCGGTCGGCCCGCCCCCTTGTACCGCGGCGTCTCGCCCGCCTCTTTTGCGGATTGCGGGCATTCCGCCTTCGCGGCGCGTCATCGTGCCGTCTCCGTGTGAATCGGTGGAGTTGGCGGTTTTCCGCCCCTGCCCCCTCAAAGCCCCCTCGCCTGCTCGCGCAGGCGGAATTTCTGAATTTTGCCAGTGGTAGTCTTTGGCAGATCGCCAAAGATCAGCCGGCGCGGGCAATTGAAGTGCGCCAGATTATCCCGGCAAAATTGAATCAAATCCGTTTCCGATACCGATTCAAAACCTGATTTCTTTTCCACAAAGGCGCAGGGAGTCTCGCCCCACTTCTCGTCCGGCTTCGCAACCACCGCCGCGAACAGGACCGCGGGATGCCGGTACAGGGTGTTTTCCACCTCGATCGACGAAATGTTCTCGCCGCCCGAGATGATAATGTCCTTTGAGCGGTCCTTCAGTTGAATATAACCGTCCGGGTGCATCACGCCGAGATCGCCCGAGTGGAACCAGCCCCCCTCCATGGCGTCCTGTGTCGCCGGCGGATTTTTCAAATATCCCTTCATCACGATGTTGCCGCGGAACATCACCTCGCCAAGCGATTGCCCGTCCGCAGGGACCGGTTGCATGGTCGCGGGATCCAGGACGGCCAATGCCTCCAGAGCAGAATACGGTACGCCCTGCCGGATGCGTTTCGCGCCCCGGTCTTTTTCCGGCAGTGCGTTCCATTCCGGACGCCACTCGTTGACCGTTGCCGGTCCGTAGGTCTCCGTAAGGCCATAAACATGGGTCAGGTCGAATCCGGCCTGAAGCATTGCCAGCAACATCGCCTCCGGCGGCGGGGCGGCGGCATGAATGAAATTGATGCGTTGCCGGAATGCACGTTTTTCCGTTGCCGTCGCGTTGAGCAGCATCGACATCACGGTTGGCGCCCCACAGAGGTGTGTCACTTTGTGCTCGGCGATCGCCGCATACATGTCGGCCGGCCGTGTCCAGCGCAGACAAACATGCGTCCCGGCGAGCAATGCGAGCGTCCAGGGAAAACACCAGCCGTTGCAGTGGAACATCGGCAACGTCCAAAGGTACACCGGTCTTTCGGAGATACGGCAGGCGAGCGTGTTGCCATAGCCCATCAGCGCCGCACCGCGGTGATGGCATACAACTCCCTTCGGATTGCCGGTCGTTCCGGAGGTATAATTCAGCGAAATCGCATCCCACTCATCGGCCGGCATCAGCCAATCGAAATCCGGATCGCCGCCGGCAACGAAGGATTCATAATCCAGTGATCCGTCCAATACGCCGGATTGCGGAAATTCCGAATCATCATAGAGGATGACCTGCGGCTTCACCTGTGCGAGCCTCAGCGCCGCCGCCGCGCATGGCGCGAATTCGCGATCGACGATCAGGACCTTTGCTTCCGAATGGTCGAGCATGAATGCGACTGCCGGCGCGTCTAGCCTTGTATTCAGCGCATTCAGGACGCAGCCGGCCATCGGCACGCCGTGATGGGCCTCCAACATGGCCGGCGTGTTGGACAGCAGCGCAGAGACCGTGTCGCCCCGGCCCAAATCGAGGCCACTGAGTGCCGAAGCGAGTTGCCGTGACCGGGCATAGAATTGCGCATAGGAGAAGCGCCGCGAGCCGTGAATGATGGCCGTCACATCCGGCCAGGCAAGCGCCGCCCGGCGCAAGAAAGTCAGCGGTGTAAGCGGCTGAAAATTTGCCGGCACACGATCCAGGTTCAGATCATAAATTGACGCTGGCGCGGTCTTCGAACGCACTCCGGGTGCGAGCCTTGGCGAGGGAGTTATTGGCCTGTGAGCCGGAGGCCTTCGGCTGGATGGCACCGGCACGGCCGGCACGGCTTTCCTGCGAGCGACCTTTGCTGGTTTCCGCGACTCGCGCGTTCGCTTGGCCCGTTGTCCCGCTTTTCCCGTTTTTGCCGGTCTGGCCGGTTTTGGCGTTGACCGCGCACCGCGTTTCCTGCTTCCGCCCTTCCCGCTTCGTTTCGCCATTTTCGGTCATGCAGCATGAAATCGCAGCGCAAGCTACAGCAAGAGTCGTTCAAAATGAATCGCGTTGGCTTTTGCGCAGCGCCCTTGACCGGATCACGCCCGCACCCGAAAGAACTGTGATGGAAAGCTCCGCAAGCGCGAAGACCGGCTGGTTTCGCGGCCTCTACGACTGGATGATGGCCAACGCGGCCAGCCGCCATGCATGGGCCGCACTGTTCGGCTTCGCCTTTGCCGAGAGTTCCTTCTTCCCGATCCCACCCGACCTGCTGTTGATTCCCATGGTGCTGGCCGACCGCAGGCGAGCGTTCCTCATTGCATCCGTTTGTACCGCCGGTTCGGTGATCGGCGGGATGCTCGGATACACGATCGGATATTTACTCTTCGACTCGCTTGGAAAATGGCTGATCTCGCTTTACGGGTCGGGTGATCTGGCGGCATTCCGAACCGCTTACGCGAAATGGGGCCAGTGGATCATCCTGTTTCAGGGACTGACTCCAATCCCCTACAAGATCGTGACCATTGCGACCGGCTTTGCCGGGTTTCCCTTTGGCCTGTTTGTGCTGATGTCGGCCATCACCCGCGGCTTCCGCTACTTTTGCGAGGCCGGACTGCTTTACGTATTTGGAGAACCGATCCGCGGCTTCATTGAAAAGCGGTTCCGGCTGGCGCTGTTCGCGGCATTTGGCCTGGTCGCCGCCGGTTTCGTTCTCGTGCGCTACGCTTTCTGATTCACTCCTCGCCGGAGCCCTTCTGCGCCAGGCCGGAAGTGGTCTCTTCCGCGGGTCTGAGGCCCTCGCCAGTTTTTCGCACGACGCGCGGCTTGCGGCTCGCGGCCCGGCTGACCGCCAAATCCAGTTCGATCTGGGTACACAATCCCAGCGTCACCGGATCCACGGCCTTGATATTCGGGGAATTCCAATGCCCGCGGTCCCTGATTTTGGCGATCGTTGCCTTGGTTGTGCCGATCAGTTTCATGATGTCCGTGTCGCTTAGTTCCGGGTGATTGCGCAGCAGCCAGTAAATCGCATCCGGCTTGTCTTGCCTCTTCGATACCGGCGTATAACGTGGCGTCTTCTTCGCCTTGATGTGCGGGATCTTGTATTTTGAAGGCGCCATTCTCAGCCTGTAATCAGGATCTTTCTCGGCCTCCTCGATCTGTTCGCGTGTCAATTGGCCGGTCGCGACCGGATCAATGCCCTTGAGTCCCGTGGCGACGTCCTCGTCGGCGATGCCTTTCACTTCCAG
>JANWHR010000120.1 GCA_025450355.1 Micropepsaceae bacterium | reverse complement strand
GTCGATCCGATCGATGGGACATACGGGTTCCTCAAGCAGAGGCCGGAGTTCACGATCGTGGCGGCGGTGGTGCAAAACGGCCGGCCTGTTTCCGGGGCGATTTACAATCCCATTACGGACGAAATGTTTGAAGCCGCAAGGGACGCCGGGGCATTCAAAAATGGCACGCGCGTTCATGTCGGCGCACGATCGGGCTTCGAGGGCGTCAAAATCCTTGCAGAAAAAAAATTGATGGAGCCCGGCCGGTGGGCCAATCCATGGCCAGCCTCCGTGGCGTCCGAAACGCGCGCATCCGCGGCGTATCGCATGGCGCTGGTCGCGTCGGGCGAGTTCGACGCGACGATTTCGCTCACGCAGAAGTCCGATTGGGACCTCGCGGCCGGTGATCTCATCGTCCATGAAGCCGGGGGAGTGGTCACTACGCGCGAATCGGACGTCCTGATCTACAACCGCAAAAGTGTCGTGCATGATAGCCTGATCTGCGCCGGGCCGCAGCTGCACAAAATTCTCGTATCGCGCCTGCATGATTACCGCGCGGAATGAGACCTCACCGGCGGCTGCATCTGAAACAGTTCAGGAGCGTGATCCGCAAGGACGTGCTAAAACGCGGGCCATGAGCGGAAGCAGCGATGCGTCCCATTCCGAATTGTCGCAGGGCAATGTCGCTTTGGCGAAGCGGCTGCTGCACGATTACCTCGGACGGCAGAAGTTCGATCTCGCGATTGCCGTCGTGTGCATGGCCGGGGGAGCGGCAATGTACGCGGTTCTGGCCTGGCTGATCGACCCGACCGTGCGCTTTCTTTTCCTCGAAAAGCGCGCGGACATGGTCCTGATCATTCCGGCGGGCATCGTGCTCACCGTACTGGTTCGCGGATTGTTCAATTTCGGCGAAACCGCCCTGACCAATCTCGTCGGCCAGAACATCATTGCGGATGCGCAGAAAGACATGGTCCGCAGCCTCACCCGCTACGACCTTGGACAACTGAACGAGGTCCATTCCGGTCAATTCATTTCCAACTTTCTTTATGACGCGGCACTGCTGCGCGATGCCATCATCAAAGGCATCGCGGCGATCGCGAAAGAGCTGCTATCCCTGATTTTTCTCGCCGGTGTGATGATCTATCAGGACTGGCGGCTCGCGTTGCTCTCCGTTGTCGTCCTGCCGATTATCGGTTGGGTTACACGGAATCTGGGCCGCACAATCCAGAAATTCTCCACCAGGGGCATGGTCGAAACAGGCGAACTGTCCGCGGCGCTGTCGGAAATCCTGGATGGCCGGCGGATCGTGAAGGCGTATGGATTGGAAGAACCTTTGGGTCAACATGCCGAGGCGCGCATCGACCAACGGCTGCACTACGTGGTTCGATCCCTTAAAGCCCGCGCGCTGTCTGCTCCGGCGGCGGATTTCTTCGGCGGCCTCGCAGTCGCTGCGGCATTCCTCTACGCCGGCGATCAGGGCCTGCATGGCGGATTGCAGGCGAACCAGTTTGCGTCCTTCGTCGGGGCGATGTTGCTCGCCCAGCAGCCCGTGCGCAATCTGTCGCAGCTCTGGACGGTGACAACGGAAGGGCTCGCGGCGGCAACCCGGATATTCCGCGTGATCGATACCCGGCCGCTGATTGCCGATAAGCCTGGCTTGGCAGATTTGAAAGTCTCCACTCCACCGTTTGGCGGACATATCCGCTTCGAGGATGTCTGCTTTTCCTACCACGCGGGGCAGGCAGCGCTGGACCGGTTCACCCTCGATGTCCCGCCCGGTCAGAAAATTGCGCTGCTCGGCGCTTCCGGTGCAGGCAAAAGCACGAGTTTCGCGCTGCTGTTGCGGTTCTTCGACCCGCATTCGGGACGCATACTGATCGATGGCCAGGATATTGCCGGCGTCACTCTGGCATCTTTGCGCAGAGGCATGGCGCTGGTCACGCAGGACCCGTTTCTGTTCGATGAGTCGGTTGCCGCGAACATAGCCTATGGCCGTGCCGGCGCCTCGATGGACGCAATCATCGGCGCGGCAAAGGCGGCTGCGGCGCATGAATTTATCTCGCAGCTTCCGCGCGGCTATGACACGCGTGTGGGCGAAGGCGGATTGCGGCTTTCCGGCGGGCAAAAGCAGCGCATCGCCATTGCGCGCGCAATGCTGCGGGATCCACCAATCCTTTTGCTGGATGAAGCGACTTCTTCGCTTGATACTGAGAACGAACGGCTGGTGCAGGAAGCGCTCAGGCGATTGATGAAGGGCCGCACGACCATTGTCATCGCGCATCGCTTTTCCAGCATCACGGATGCCGACAAAATTTACGTGATGGATGCCGGACGTATTGCGGAATCGGGATCGCATCGCGAATTGCTGGTGCGTGGCGGCATCTATGCCAGGTTGTATCAGCGCGAGTCGCGCGATGATCAGATCGCGCCGGCGGCGATCGCCTGAACATGCCCGGGGGGCTTTCCGTCGCATTCTATCGCGGGCTGACGGGCGCGCTGGCGCCCGCGGTTCCCGTGCTCCTGCACAAACGCATTGCGTTGGGCAAGGAAGATCCCGTCCGCCTTGCCGAGCGCCGGGGAGTTGCATCACGCCCTCGCCCGGAAGGCCGCTTGATCTGGATCCACGGGGCCAGTATCGGCGAATCCCTTGCGGTACTTCCACTTGTGGCCCGCCTGCTGGAAAAATCAGATCGCTCGGTCCTGGTCACGACGGGGACGGTGACATCGGCGCAACTGATGGAGCAACGGCTGCCACCGCGTGCGTTCCATCAATATGTCCCTGTCGATTTGCAACGCCATGTGGCGCGGTTTTTTGACCATTGGCGGCCCGATCTGGCGCTGTTCGTCGAATCGGAGTTGTGGCCCAACCTGCTGCTGGAGGCGCAACGGCGCGCCGTTCCGCTGGCGCTGATCAATGCGCGGCTTTCGTCGCAGTCATTTGCGGGCTGGCGGCGCGCCTCCGGACTCGCACGGAGGCTGTTTTCGGCTTTCGACGTCTGTCTTGCCCAGGACGAAACCATCGCGCGCCGGCTATCGGCCCTCGGCGCGCATGACGTCCGGATCACGGGCAATCTGAAAGCAGATGCGCCATCATTGCCGGTGGACGAATCGGCGCTCTCTGCCTTGCGAAAGGCGATTGGCGAGAGGTCTGTGTTTCTGGCGGCAAGCACGCACGATGGCGAAGAGGCAGCCGTTCTCGATGCGGCGCATGCCGCCAATAAGTCTGGCGCATTGACGGTCGTTGTGCCCCGTCACGACGATCGTGGGGCCGCCGTGCAATCACTCATCACAAGCCGCGGCTTTGCGACGTGCCGGCGCCACAAGGAATCGCTGCCAGGATCAGACACGGAGGTTTACGTTGCCGATACGATGGGCGAGCTTGGCCTGTTCTACAGCATCGCGCAGGTCGCATTTCTTGGCGGCAGCCTGATTCCGCACGGCGGGCAGAATCCGCTCGAAGCCGCCCGATTTTCGGTACCCGTGCTGGCCGGACCGCATACCGGAAACTTTGCCGAGGCTTACCGTGCGATTTTCGGTGGGCAGGGTGCAGGGCGCGTCTCATCGGGCCAGGAATTGGCTATGCTTGTGGCGAATCTGGTGGGCGATCGTGCACACGCGCGGCTTCTGGGCCAGCGTGCAAAATCAGCGGTGGATGCGCTTGGCGGCGCGCTGGCGCTGACCGTGGATGCCGCCGAACAGCTGCTGGCGCATGCGCGCGCCTGAATTCTGGATGCGCGATACACCGGCTGGGCGCATATACGCGGCCTTGCTGTCGCCATTGGCCGCCGTATATGGCGCATCGATTCGCGTGCGAAAGACTCGCGCCGGCCCATACCGCGCGAATGCACGGGTGATCTGCGTCGGAAATCTGACGGTCGGGGGAAGCGGAAAAACGCCCGTCGCGATTGCCCTGGCAAAACTGCTCGAAACCCGCGGGAAGGTTGTGTTTGTATCGCGCGGCTATGGCGGGCGGCTACAGGGACCTGTCGCAGTGGACCCATCGATTCACAGGGCACGCGACGTCGGTGATGAACCTCTGCTGCTCGCGCGCCATGCGAGCACAATCGTCGCCCGAAAACGCAACGAAGCAGCGCGCATGGCCGACGCCACCGGCGCGGATTTTATCGTGATGGACGACGGCTTTCAAAATTTCACGGTGGCGAAGGACATTTCGCTGATCGTGATCGATGCAGAAGCCGGCTTCGGCAATGGGAAAATCATTCCTGCGGGACCGTTGCGAGAACCCGTCCATGCCGGTTTGAGACGCGCGGATGCAGTTGTCCTAACCGGCGGCGGTACGCCTGCGATCCCGTCGTTTGGTGGTCCGATTTTCCGCATGTCACTTCTGCCGGAAATTCCCGGACTGTTGCGGGGACGGGCAATCATGGCGTTTGCGGGAATCGGCCGTCCGGCCAAATTTTTCGCCATGCTCGCCCACTACGGAGCCAATCTGATTGGAACGGCTTCGTTCTCTGATCACCACATGTTCACGCAGCGGGAAATTGCGGCCCTCAGGCGCCGAGCGGAGGGTGCCGCCGCGCTGCTGGTGACGACGGAGAAAGATTATCTTCGGCTCGACGGAGCACAGCGAAGGGGAATCACTGCCGTTCCGGTAAGCGCGATATTTGACGACTCGCGCGGCATCGAGGCGCTGTTTGTCCCCGGCGTGGAGCGCGAGCTTGTCTCCTGATACCGCATCCCTGCCGCTTTCCCGGCGCATGCGCTATTCGATCGAAACGGCCGGATTTTTCGCGGTTATTGGCTTTTTCCGTTTGTTCGATCTGGACCGCGCCTCAGCGATCGGTGGCTGGGTCGGGCGCAGACTGGTTGGCCGGACATTCCTTTCACACCGGGCGCGGCGCAATCTGCGTCTTTCCTATCCCGACAAATCCGACGCGGAAATTGGCGCCATAATTTCCGAGATGTGGGACAACCTTGGCCGCGTAATGGCCGAGTACGCCCATTTTGACGAGATCTGCTGGCGCGGCCCGAATCCCAGGATTTCCGTTGGCGGTCTGGACCTGTTCGAAGCGGCAAGGGCGCGAAAACAGGGAATGATTCTGGTCTCCGCGCATTTTGCCAATTGGGAAATCATGCCTGTTGCTGCGCGGGAATATGGCGTCACGGGCGGAATGGTCGTGCGCCATGCGAACAATCCCTATGTCAACCGCTGGTTGGATCGGCTGCGTTCGCGCAAAGGCATGCCCGAGCAAATCTCGAAAGGCGCGCAGGGTACAAGACGTGTGTACACGCTGCTGCGCAAGGGCGAGACGATACTGATGCTGGCCGATCAGCGCGCGAGCGAGGGAATTCGCGTTCCTTTTTTTGGGCGCGATGCATTCACGACTCCGGCCCCCGCGGCGCTTGCCCTGAAGCTTGGAGCCGTGATTGTTCCTGTGGCAAACCGGCGTGCCGGCGGAGCGCATTTCCACATGCAGGTGTATCCGCCAATCGAGCCGCCCAATTCCGGTGATTACGACCAGGACGTCGTTCTGCTTACCGCTGCAATCACCCGCTTCATCGAAGATCGCGTGCGGGAATGTCCGGGGCAGTGGCTGTGGATTCACAAGCGCTGGGTGAAAGAGCACGCACCCTTGCGAAAGCGCGCCCTCGCCCAGGGACTCGCCGCGGCGAAAGGCAGAGCTATTTCGGAGTAAGGCCCTTTTCCTGGAATCGTTTCAGTGCGGCGGCCGGACTGGCATAGGCTTCCTGCAGATCGACGCTCCAGTACCGCAGCGCTTCCAGCGGGACTTTCGCGCCGGTAACTGCGCACAGCACGAAACTTCCTGGCGAGATCACCCGGTATTCGCCATCAAGAAATTGCAGAACGGCAGGCCTGCCGCCGATGTCGCGTTCAAACTGGTTCATGGCACCATGTTATTCCGCTGGCGCACGAGGTCCAAGTCCTGTCAGAACAGATCGCCCTGAGCTTTGCTCCGGAACAGACCAATTTTCCGCGATTTGGGCGCATCGGTGTTTACTGCCTTCACCTCTCCATCGGCAAAGGTCAGGGTCAACCGCTCGCCTGACTGAACGGCCGCGGCACGCCGCCGCAAGGCGCCACCCACCCCGCGCACGAGAACGAAGCCGCGCGCGAGAATCGCCCGGTAACTGAGGCTCTCCAGCACACGCGCACAACTTCCGAGACTGGCGCCGGCGCGATTGAGGCGATGGCGAAATGCGCGATCCATGCGGTCGCTGAAATCCGCAACACACTCACATTCACGCGCGATTTCGGCCGCAATAACCCTAGGCCGCAATATGGCGGAGATGCGCGAAAGCCGCGCACTGTGACGTTGCAGATTGACGAACAGCGACCGGCGCAACCGCCCCGAGCAGGCGTCAAAGCGCTGACGGGGCAGCGCGAACAGCGAATCGAGACGTGGCAGCGCGCGGATGAGCGCCGCGAGGTGACGCTGTCGCTGATCCATGGCCCGCGAGATTGCACGCAACTGGCGCTGATGAAGGGACATCAGGTGGTCGGCGCAATCGCGCAGGACGGGCACCGCCATCTCTGCCGCGGCGCTCGGCGTTGGCGCACGTTTGTCCGCCGCCAGATCAATCAGTGTGGTGTCGGTCTCGTGGCCAACGGCAGAGATCAGCGGAATGGCGGATTCGGCCGCCGCGCGCACAACAATCTCTTCGCTGAACGGCAGCAGATCTTCAAACGAGCCGCCGCCACGCGCCACGATCAGAACATCCGGCCGCGGAATACCGTTGCCTGGCAGGGCGTTGAAACCGCGGATCGCGGCCGCCACATCGCTCGCGGCGCGCTCACCCTGAACATTGACCGGCCACAGCAGAACCCGCCGGGGACAGCGGTCGGACAACCGGTGCATGATGTCGCGGATCACGGCACCAGTCGGCGAACTCACCACCCCGATCACCGCGGGGAGGAACGGAAGCTTTTTCTTCCGCGCCGAATCGAACAAACCTTCGCCAGCCAAGGTCTTCTTGCGCGCTTCAAGCATGGCCATCAGCGCGCCAAGCCCGGCGAGTTCCATCTCTTCGATGACGATCTGGTATTGCGATTTCGACGGGAAAGTGGTGACCCGGCCACTGCAGACCACTTCGAGGCCCTGCTCCGGTTTCACCTTGATTCGCGGAAGGGTTCCCTTCCAGATAATCGATGCCAGAACGGCCCGGTCATCCTTCAGGTCGAAATAGCAGTGCCCGCTACTATGGCGCACAACGCGGGAAATTTCGCCGCGGACCCGGACCCACGAAAATCCCTCTTCCACTGCGCGTTTCAGTCGATTCGAAAGCTCGCTGACGGAGTACTCCCGCAAATTTCCCGCAGGTAAAGCCGGTTCTTCTCCTGCCGCCAAAAGAGTTTCGCCTGTCATGGCACCATGATACAGCCCATTTGCGGGCAAACCACCAGGAATGAATCCTTGAACATTCTTCTTGTCGGTTCTGGCGGCCGCGAACACGCGCTTGCGTGGGCGATCTCCGCCAGTCCGCTGGTGTCGCGGCTGATTTGCGCGCCGGGCAATCCTGGCATGGCGGAAATCGCGGAATGCGCGGCAATCGGAAGCATGGATTTGGACAGACTGGTCGCCTTTGCGAAAACGAACCGCATCGATTTCGCGATCATCGGCCCGGAAGCACCTTTGTCGGCAGGACTCGCAGATCGGTTGGAAGACGCCGGAATCAAATCGTTCGGCCCTTCTGCCGCAGGGGCGCAGCTCGAATCGTCAAAGGGCTTCGCAATGGATCTCTGCGCAGAAGCAGGCGTCCCTGCGCCGCAATACCGGCGCTGCAAAGATGCGCAGGAAGCGATCGCGTTTGCGGAGAGGCTTGGCTATCCGGTGGTGGTGAAAGCCGACGGGTTGGCACAGGGCAAAGGTGTTGTGATCGCGCAAACGCGGGCGGAAGCAGTCGCCACCATCGAATCCATGCTCGGTGGAGCGTATGGCGCGGCGGGCGACGAAGTCGTGATCGAGGAGTTTCTCGACGGCGAAGAGGCGAGCCTGTTTGCGCTCTCGGACGGCGAGCATGTTTTAACGCTGACCGGCGCGCAGGATCACAAGCGCGTCTTTGACGGCGATACGGGCCCGAACACCGGTGGAATGGGTGCCTATTCTCCGGCTCCGGTGCTGGATACGCGGACGGAACGGGAAGCCGTGACGCGAATCATCGAACCGGTCATCGCCGCAATGCGCGCCCGCGGCACACCCTATCGGGGGGTTCTTTATGCCGGGCTGATGATCACGAGGGGCGAACCCAAACTGATCGAGTTCAACTGCCGGTTTGGCGATCCGGAATGTCAGGTACTGATGCTTCGGCTCAAATCCGATCTGCTGCCGGCTTTGCTGGCGGCCAGAGATGGCATTCTGGACAGCGTTGATTTGCGCTGGCGCAACGAATCGGCGCTCTGCGTGGTGATGGCCGCCAAAGGCTATCCGGGGAGCTATTCCATAGGTAGCGAAATCCGTGGGCTTGATCGCGCAAAAGAGATCGAGGGGGTGGAAATCTTCCACGCCGGTACGCTCGAGAAGGATGGGCAGCTATTTGCCAATGGCGGCCGCGTGCTGAATGTTTGCGCAACCGGCAAGGACGTGGTTTCGGCACAGGAACGCGCCTACCGCGCCATTGCGTGCATCGACTGGCCCGAGGGATTTTGTCGCCAAGACATAGGCTGGCGCGCCATCTCACGCGGGCCGGCGGTCTAGCAATATGCTCCTGGCGATTGCGTTTCTGTTCCTGATCGCGGGGCTGGTATTTTTTCCCCTGGACCGGCGGAGCGCGCATTATTGCCGTGAGCAATTACACCGCCCGTCCTGGCAATTGGCGCTGCGCGTAACCGACTGGGCGAAAGGCCTGCCGTGGATCATGGCCGCCCTGCTTGCCTATATTTTCGTGCAGGCTGCGATCGCGTGGCACGGGGAGACCCCATTGTTACGGCGGGTGTCGGATTATGCGCTGGCGCTGCTCGCAAGTTTCTTGCTCGCCAGCATCATTCTTCACAGCATCAAGATCTTTCTCGGCCGGCGCCGGCCGCGCGACGATTTTCAGCATGGGCTCTACGGCTTTCGCTATTTCACCTGGCAATTGCAGTATGATTCCTTTCCTGCGGGCCACGCGATGACGATTTTCTGCGTTGCCGCGATCGCCTCCGCGATCTCGCCCGGTCTCGCTCCGGTATGGCTTGTCACCGCGCTGGTGCTGGCGCTGACGCGCGCATTCCTGACAGCGCATTTCTTTTCCGACGTGCTTGTGGGCGCGGCCATCGGCCTGCTCATCACCCGCGAGACTCTGCTGCTGGTTTTTCCCGGCCTGGCGCCACAGTGGTTTTAGCGGCGAGCGCGGAAGAATCCGCGCAGCAGTTCGGCCGATTCGGCGGCCAGCGGACCCCGCACTACAACAGGACGATGATGGCAGGTGGGAAGTTCAAAGAAACGCGGGCCGTGCTCAATGGCGCCACCCTTGGGATCGGATGCTGCATAAACCAGCCGCGCCACACGCGCAAAGCTGATCGCGCACGCGCACATCGCGCAAGGTTCCAGCGTCACGTAAAGGCTGGTTCCGATCAGGCGCTCATTGGCCATTGCGGCGGAAGCGGCGCGCAACACCTGCATTTCCGCATGCGCGGTTGGGTCATGCCGCTCGATGATGCGGTTGCCGGCACTCGCAATGATTTCACCTCCGGCGGAAACAAGCACCGCCCCCACCGGCACTTCTCCGCGCTTTCCGGCCGATTCAGCTTCGCCAAAAGCCAACTCCAAATAACGGTTATCCTGATCTCTCATCCTGCAAAGATACAGAACAACAGCCATGACGGAAAACAGCGAATCACGAGCAACGAAAACAGGTGAAAGAATTGCCAAGGTGATCGCCCGGTCCGGCGTATGTTCACGCCGCGATGCGGAAAAGCTGATCACCGATGGCCGCGTTGCCGTAAATGGAGAGCAGATCGTCTCTCCGGCTCTGAACGTGAATCCCGATTCCCTCGTCACGATTGATGGCAAACCCATCGCACAGGCGCAGCCTCCGCGGCTTTGGCGCTATCACAAACCGGTGGGGCTGGTGACCACGCATCGCGATCCGGAAGGCAGGCCGACGGTGTTTTCCCGCCTGCCGGCGTCAATGCCACGCACCATCTCGATCGGCAGGCTGGATATCAATTCCGAGGGGCTGCTCCTGCTGACCAATGATGGCGAACTCGCCCGCCGCCTGGAATTGCCGTCCCGGGGATGGGTCCGCCGGTACCGGGTTCGGCTGTTTGGTTCCGTCACACAGGAGCAGCTTAACCATCTCGCGCAGGGCGTCACGGTTGATGGCGTTCGCTACCAACCCGTGAAGGCCGAACTGGAACGTTCAAGAGGGCCCTATGCCTGGACAATGGTGAGCTTGCAGGAAGGAAAGAACCGCGAGATCAAACGGCTGATGGAGCATCTCGGACTGAGGGTCGCGCGCCTGATTCGGGTGAGTTTTGGACCCTTTCATCTCGGGCATTTGCCTGAAGAAGCCGTGGCGGAAATTCCGGCAAAAGTCTGGCGCGAACAATTGGGCCTGACGAAGAGCAAAGCTCGTCCTCAGGGATAGAGGTGGACGACTGTCCATGGCCGGGACAGATCCTCGCGGCGGTAAACCGTCCGGTCGTGAAGGCGGAATGGCCGATCGCGCCAGAACTCGATGGACAACGGCCGGACGCGATAACCCGACCAACAGACCGGCCGCGGCACAGCGCTGAGGGCGAATCTGGCCGCATACCGGGCAATTTCTCTTTCCAGGGCAAATCTTCCCTCAAGCTCGCGGGATTGCCGTGAGGCCCAGGCGCCGATCTGACTGTCCTTCGCGCGGGTGGCGAAATAGGCATCCGCTTCCGAGTCGCTGACCGGAACGACAGGTCCCCGAACCCGCACCTGCCGGCGCAAAGATTTCCAATGGAAGCAGAGCGCCGCCTGCGGGTTCGCGGCGAGTTGCTGTCCCTTCGCGCTTTCGAAATTGGTGTAAAAAACGAACCCATCCTGATCGAAATGCTTCAGCAGGACCATGCGGACGTCGGGCCGCCCCGAGGCATCCGCGCTTGCCAGTGCCATGGCATCGGGATCGTTCGGCTCGCTGCTCTTCGCCTCGGCGTACCATTGACGGAAGAGTTCAATCGGTGCTTCCGGCGCCGGTCCGGAAACTGCATCAGCTTGGCTGCTCACAGTCATTCGGCGGAAGACGCCGTTCTCCTTTGCTCCGTGGGCCAAACCTCGGCCTTAAGGGCTTAACGCCAGCACCAGACTATTCCTATATAGATGTTGTCGAAGGGATTTGATGAATGCGTGATCCATATGACGTGCTCGGCGTTTCGCGCAAGGCGACTGATGCGGAAATAAAAAAGGCCTTTCGCGCACTGGCCAAAAAGCATCACCCGGACACCCACGCAAACGATCCGAAGGCGGTCAAGCGGTTTCAGGAGATCGGCGCCGCCTATGAGTTGTTGGGCGATAAGGAAACGCGTGCACACTTTGATCGGGGTGAAATCGATGCGAACGGTCAGCCAAAGGGGTTCGATCAGGGTTTTCGCCCGGGCGCTGGCGGCTTTGAGGGCATGCGCGGGCGCTCCGGCCGAACCGGGCCGGGGGGATTTGATTTCAACTGGTCTGGCGGCGAGGGCGTCAATGCCGAAGATATATTCTCGGAAATTCTTGGCGGGTTGGGCGGTGGCGGCAGCCGCCGGCGGGCACAGCCGCGCAAAGGTGCGGACGTTCAGCTCCAAACCACGGTGACGCTGCAGGAAGCAGCAACCGGGGGCGCGCGACGGGTGATCGCAGGCGACGGGCGTGAACTCGAGGTACGGATTCCCGCAGGCGTGAAAGACGGTCAGCAAATCCGCCTGCGCGGGCAAGGCGCACCCGGAGAACGCGGCGGCCCGCCGGGCGACGCCCTGATCGAAATCGCGGTTGCACCGCATCCATTTTTCGAACGCGATGGCCGCGACTTACGGATGGACTTGCCGATCTCGCTGAAGGAGGCGATCCTCGGCGCGAAGGTCCCGGTGCCCACACTAACCGGACCGGTCGCGGTCACGGTGCCGCCGCATTCGAACAGCGGGCGCGTGCTTCGCCTCAAGGGCAAAGGACTGCCCGGGCCGGGTGGCGAGGCCGCCGGTGATCTTTACGCGCGTCTCCTGGTTGCCTTGCCTGAATCACCAGATGCGAAACTGGACGATTTCGCCACCGCGTGGGATTCACAGTATGACCCGCGCAGCAGGCTGAAATAACTGGCGGCGCTCATGCGTAGCGTCCCGCGCGGCCGTTCGCTATAGGATTGCTCGGTCGGAGGAAGGCGCATGGCGGATTCAGGTATTCTTGCGGGCAAACGCGGTCTCATCATGGGGGTCGCCAATGACCGCTCCATCGCCTGGGGCATTGCGCACTCCGCCGCGGCACATGGCGCCGAGCTTGCGTTCACCTACCAGGGCGACGCATTCCGGAAACGCGTGTTACCGCTGGTAGAACCGCTGCGCCCGGCCGCAGTAATGGACTGCGACGTGTCAACTCCCGCGTCGATCGACGCGGCTTTTGCGGAATTGGCCCGACAATGGGACCGGCTGGATTTTCTGGTGCACGCGATTGCGTTTTCGGACCGCGAGCAGCTCAGAGGCCGCTACGTCGATACGACGCCTGAAAATTTCGCGATGACAATGAATATCTCGTGTTACTCGTTCACCGCGGTTGCGCAGCGGGCCGAAAGGCTGATGACGAATGGCGGGACGCTGCTGACGCTGACCTATTATGGCGCGGAAAAAGTTACACCTCATTACAATGTTATGGGTGTGGCAAAAGCGGCGCTGGAGGCCAGCGTGCGCTATATGGCCGAGGACCTCGGCAAGAAGAACATCCGTGTCAATGCGCTGTCAGCCGGTCCGATTCGCACCCTTGCCGCGGCCGGGGTCGGCGACTTCCGTTATATCCTGAAATGGAATGAACTGAATTCTCCGCTGCGCCGCACTGTAACCACACAGGAAGTGGGCGACTGCGCGACGTTCCTGGTTTCAGATCTCGCACGGGGCATTACCGGCGAAATAATGCATGTCGATTGCGGATACCACGTCGTCGGAATGAAGGCAGAAGACGCTCCCGATATTTCCAAAAGCGGCTAGAAGCGCATCGAGGCCTCATGTCCTTCAACACATTCGGCCACATGTTTCGGACAACGACCTTCGGCGAAAGCCACGGGCCGGCGATTGGCTGTATTGTGGATGGCTGCCCGCCCGGAATTCCACTGACGGAATCCGACATTCAACCATGGCTTGACAGGCGAAAGCCGGGACAGTCCAAATTCGTCAGCCAACGGAGGGAGTCCGACACGGTCCGGATTCTCTCGGGCGTGTTCCAGGACGAAAGAATGCCAGAGCAGGTCACAACGGGGACGCCGATTGCGCTGTTGATCGAAAATGAGGACGCACGTTCGAAAGATTATGCCGATATCCGCGACAGATTTCGGCCGGGTCACGCCGATTACACCTATTGGGCAAAATATGGCGTTCGCGATTATCGCGGCGGCGGGCGGCAATCGGCGCGCGAGACCGCAACCCGGGTCGCCGCAGGCGCAATCGCGCGAAAGATCCTGAACCGGCTGTATGGCGCGGTGACGATCCGCGCCGCGTTGATTCAGATGGGTCCGCACCAGATCAACCGCGCACGCTGGGACTGGAAGCAGGTGACGGAAAATCCGTTCAATTCTCCCGACCCCGGCATCGTGAATCAGTGGTCCGATTACCTCGAAGATTTGCGGAAGAACGGCTCGTCCTGCGGCGCGATCATTGAGGTGGTAGCGGAAGGCGTTCCGGAAGGGATCGGTGCGCCGGTTTACGGCAAGCTGGATGCGGAGCTTGCAGCGGCACTGATGAGCATCAACGCGGTCAAGGGCGTGGAGATAGGCGCCGGCATGAAGGCAGCGGAACTTACGGGCGAAGAAAACGCCGATGAGATGCGGCGCGGCAGCGATGGACGGCCGGTGTTCCTGTCCAACAACGCAGGCGGCATCCTCGGCGGGATTTCCAGTGGTCAACCGATCGTGGCGCGGTTTTCCGTGAAGCCGACATCTTCCATACTGACACCGCGCAAGACCATCGACGTATGCGGCAACGAGACGGAGATCACGACCAGGGGCCGTCATGATCCCTGTGTCGGTATCCGGGCAGTTCCGATCGGCGAAGCCATGGTCGCCTGCGTGCTGGCGGACCAGGCCCTCCGCCACCGCGCACAGATGGGCTAATCGCCGGCGGCGGCGCGGTCGGCAAACCACAGGATATCGCCCGCCGGATGCAGGCGCGCTGCGGGAACATCGCTTTGTCCGGACCGTATCGCGCGGAAAATTGCCGCCTTGCTTTCACCCGCAAGAAGAAAGGCGGTGTGGCGGCTGCTTTCGATCGCGGGACAGGTCAGCGTGATGCGCACTTCCGGCCGGCCATGCGCCACTGCAGCCACCCAACGGCGCCGCTCATCGAGCACGGGTTCACCAGGGATAAGCGACGCCGTGTGACCATCCTCTCCAACCCCGAGCAGCATGATATCGAACAGGGGCGAGGCGGGATCAAGCACGGATTTTCCGTACACATCCTTCAACAGGCGTTCATAGCGGTATGCCGCATCGTCTGGCGCTCCGTCCGTCGGGATAGCGAAAATGTTCTGCCGTGGAACCGGTGCGCGCGACAGCATGGTCTGCCATGCCATGCGGAAATTGCTCTCCGGATCATCCCGGGGAACGAAGCGCTCGTCACCCCAGAACCAGAGGACGTGGTCCCAGGGAAAACGGTGAATGAATTCTGCCGAGGCCAGGAGCTCATAAACCGGCTTCGGGGTCGATCCACCGGAAAGCGCGATGCGAACGGGCGCGGGAGACTGGATGATCGTCGCGACGATCCATTCGGCTGCACGCCTCGCCAGAGCGGCGGCATTTTCGGCGATGTCGATCCGTCCGGCGAAGGACACGTTATTGGGCCGAAAATTTCAACGTATCCAGCGGCGAAGCGATACCGGAACCGATGTAAACCTGCGGCTCCGACGGCGGTGCGACGTTTTCTGCTTTCTCGCGCATTGCGACACATTCCTTCGCAGTGTCGGCCAGCGCGGGGAAGGTCATCACCTTTGGTAGCGATTCCAGGACACATTGATCGAAGAAGGTGTAGGTGTTGGTTTCGCCACAGCCAAACGACGTGCGGTCGCCGCGGGCGGCCGTGATGATCATCCGGTTTTCCGCGCTCAGTACCGGAATGAACATTCCGGAGAAACAGGCCGATACGATCACGACCGTGGGCCGTGCCGGGCAGGATTCGTCGATCAGGTCCCCGATCGTACGAAGGGTCACAATGCCATTACCCATCGCGACGCCCAAAGGCGCACCATGCGTGGTCAGGTAAACGAAACATCCCCCGGTGACCTGCTGCGCAAGCCTCTTGAAATTGGCCCCAATGGTTTCAGGATCAGAATGCAGCGCCGGATCGGCTGCAGCCGGATTGGGACGCGACGAATACTGTTGCACATGGTTCGGGGCAAAACCCATTTTGACCAGTTCTTTCGCGAGGTCGCGCCGCGCGTTGTCAAAAACTTCGCTCGGTGCACCGGAATGGGCGTGCCAGTCTCCCGCGATGATCATTGCCGCCCAGTTGTCGAACGGACTTGCCAATGCCGGACGCACGAGCAAACTCGCCCAGATCATCACAAGGCACAGCAGATGCCGTCGTCCCATGGTGCTTCCAATATTGGGTAGATGATTCTGGCTCAATCGACGTCGATCGGCAATGCGGTGCCCGCCCCGATACCTCCTTCATAAACCGGAAGGAAAATTAACGCGTGAAATGGGCGAACAGTTCAACGTGAGGGGACCAGACAAACTGGTCGATGGGTACCACCCGGTCGAGCCTGTAACCGCCGTCGCAGAGGATTCTTGCGTCGCGTGCAAAACTCGCCGAACTGCAGGAAACATAGATCAGGGAGGCCACGCGCGATCTGGCGAGGTTTCGCACCTGGGCAATGGCACCCGGACGCGGCGGGTTGAGCAGAATCGCATCGTAGTTTTGCAACTCTTCGGGTGACAGGGGCCTTCGAAAGAGGTCCCGGACCTCCGCCCTGACTTTTCCCCCGGTCTGCCGCGC
>JANWHR010000119.1 GCA_025450355.1 Micropepsaceae bacterium | reverse complement strand
ATGTCTTCCGCAGTCTGCGAGGCCAGACCCGGCGCAGCGGCACGAGTCGTCGCCCCGTTGCAGCGATTCGCGCTCGCGCTCGACGGTGCGATCCAACGCCGCCCGTGGCTGAGCTTCGCGACATTCTCAGCGGTCTACTTTGTCATCGTCTTCACCCTTTCGTCATTCAAGCTCCTGTGGCTTGACGAGCAGATTACGCTGCATATTGCCCGGCTGGGATCGCTTGCCGCCATATGGCGTGCCTTGGCAAATGGAGTCGATCCGAATCCGCCCGCCACTTATCTGCTCGTCCATCTCTCCGCATCCATCTTCGGAGATCACGAATTTGCCTACCGGCTGCCGGACGCAATCGGCTATTGGGTGGGGATCCTCTCGCTTTTTGTTTTTCTCCGGCCGCGAGTGCCGGCGACCTGGGCGCTGGCGGGCACGGTTCTCTCCACCACCATGGCGGCGTTCGACTATAGCTTCGAAAGCCGGTCGTACGGAATCTTTTATGGTCTGGCCATGCTGGCGCTCCTCTGCTGGAGCCGCACCGTCGACCCCGCCACATCGCGCACCGGACGGCGAGCTTATCTGGCCGGGATGATTTTTGCGCTTGCCGCCGGTATTTCGACGAATTACTTTGCTGTGCTTGCGTTTCTGCCTCTGGCCGCGGGTGAAATCGCGCGCACAATTCGCGGCGGGCGGGCCTGCCTTTCCATCGAGGAGACAGGTTCAGGATTCGCCCGCTTTCGCAGAGCTCTGGACCTGCGCGTCTGGGTCGGTTTTCTAATCGCAGGTTTGCCGCTGCTTATTTTTTTACCTTTGATCCAGCAATCGATCCTGGAGTTTGCGCCGCACGCATGGAACAAGGTTTCCTGGGGCCAGGTGAGCAACTCTTACACCGAAATGGTGGAGGCCATGCTGTATCCGGCTCTAGGGCTGTTTGCCTTCGGCCTTGTGCTGCGCCTGGTGGCGCGCCGAACCAAACGGATTTGCCCGGCGTGCCGCGCCCGTCTGCTGCCGCGCTGGATCGCAATGCTTCTGGCAAAATCGTCGAATCCGCTCTCCATTCCGTTCCACGAAGGCGTGGCCGTCTTTTGTTTCTTGGCGTATCCGTTCTTGGGCTACATAGTGGCCTCGATTCATGGGGGAATGCTTTCGCCGCGATTCGTCATTCCGGTGTGTTTTGGGTTTGCCATCGCGGTGACCCTCGTCGCGTTTCAGCTATTCAGCCAATTCCGGCCCGCAGGCGCCGTGATGCTCTGCATTGCCCTGGCGTGGCTCGGGTGCCGGGAATCGCTCGTCGGCTATTCGTACCATCAGCAGAAGGATTCCTTCCACGCCGTTCTCGCGGCGGTCGCGAAGGCTCAGAATTCACTGCCGGCCGGAACACCGATCGTCATCCCCGATTCGCTCATGGTGCTGACCATCCACCACTATGCTCCGCCCGAAATCGCTTCGCGCGTGGTCTTTCCTGTGGATTTTCCGGCGATCCGCTTTTTCCGTCGTGACGATTCGCCGGAAGAGAATCTGTGGGCCGGCCGCAACCTGCTTTACAAGCTTCCGATCGTCCCGCTGGCTCAATTTCACAACTCCGCCGGCAAATACCTGATCCTGGCCAGCGAAGGAAGCTGGCTGCTGGGCGACCTTGCTGTTCACCGCTATCCTTTCGAGCCGTTGGCGATCTATCCCCACGCGGCCGCCATCGGCGGCTTTACTCCACTCGCGCATGGTATGCCGGGATTGTACATAGGATTCGGCGGCGGTCTGCCTCGCTCCGAACTGGCTCATCTCAACATGCCTGTGCCATTCCGGGCGGCCAGCAACGTGCCCCAGGCGCAGACCTTCACGATCCCTGATTTGTCGAAATGAACTCGCAAACTCAGCCGCGCCCTTCTCCGGAATCGGTCAGTAGCCGAAAGCAGAGGCGCCGCATGTACTCACTCGGCGCAATCATGCTTCCCATTGCGCTCGGGCTCGGGGGATGGATCTATTTGCGGCAGGAGAACACGGTCGATGTGCGTACCGTATCGCCGGTTTACGAGGACATCGTTGCAACGGTCTCCTCGACGGGAGTGGTGACTCCCGCGCGCGAATTTCAGGCGCGAGCCAACTTCTCCGGGATCGTGGATAGGATTTACGTCCACGTGGGACAAAAAGTGCACGCTGGGCAATTGCTGCTTTACTTGAAGGATCAATACGCGACGTCGCGCGTCGACTCGGCTCGCGCCGCATTGGCCGATGCCGAGTTGGCCCTCCGGAAGGCAGAGAAGAACGGCTCGCCGGTCGATCTTATTGGCGACAACAGCGATCTTGCGCGCGCCGGTATGGATCGCGACAACGCCGCAGCCGATGTGGCCACACTCAAAAAACTGGAACGGCGGGGCAGCGCCTCCGAAGCTGAAGTGCTCAGCGGAACCCGGCGCCTTGGACTTGCCGACGCCACCTTGCGCGATACGCAAGAGCGGATAAAAGAGCGTTACACTCCGGCGGAAATTCAAAGCCTGAAGGCGAAGGTGCGCGCTGAAGAAGATACTCTGGCCGCCGAACGCATCTCCTGGGCCAATGCGAATGTGTCCACACCCGTTTCAGGCACGGTTTACCTCGTTCCAGTTTCCCAATACGATTTCGTTCCGGCGGGCACGGTGCTGATGAACATCTCAGGGTTGAAGCAAATGGAGGTCCGCGCGAATTTCTTTGAAGACGACGTCGGCAAGCTGCAGGTGGGGGAACCCGCAACCATCGAATGGGACGGCGCGCCGGGCAGGATCTGGACGGGCAAGGTAATTTCGCGGCCCATGGCCGTCGAACGCACCGGGAGCCTTCCCACCGGCGAGTGCGTGATTGCGCTTACCAGTCCCGCAAACGGCCTGCCCATCAACAGCACCGTGGTGGCTCAGGTGCAATGGCAGAAGCATTCGCACGTGCTTGCGCTCCCCCGTTCGGCGGTTCGCGAACAGGGGGCGGATCAGTTCGTTTACCGCATCGTTGGCGGTCGATTGCGCAAGACGCCGGTGAAAACCGGCATATTCGACGCCATGCAGATTGAAATCACGAGCGGCGTCACCAATCGCGATGTGGTGGTGCTGGGCTCCAGCAACGGCAAAGAATTGCGCGACGGCCTCCGGGTTGCAGCTGCGCACAATCAATGACGGTGATTATTCCGTGAATAGAATTTTCCGCTTCGAGCCTATTTTCGCGGCCTGCGCGCTCGCCCCGATCATCGCGTCCACTGCGGCGCGTGCGCAGGTGTCTTTCGCAACGGCAGTCGAACGGGCGGTCGGGAACAGTCCCCAGGTCAGGAGCGCTCAGGCCGATCTGACCAAGGCGCAGTCGGCGATATCGGTGTTGAAAGACATTTACATTCCCAGCGTCGTCGTTGGCGGTGGGCTAGGCACCGCATACGGAATCACGCTTGGCGTCCCCACCATCTTCACAGTTTCCGCGCAATCGCTGGTCTATAGCCCGCAACAGCGTTCCTATATCCGCAGCGCACGGCTGAGCATAGAAGCAGCCCAATATGCCCTTGCCGACGCGCGCAATCAGGCGGCGCAAGATGCCGCGAACACATATTGTGCTCTCAACCATGACCAGGCAGCGGTGAATGCGCTGGAACAGCAGTTCGGATATGCGCTGAAGATGGTGAGCATCGTTCAGGACCGGGTAAATGCGCAGCTGGACACCGCATCGGACCTGAAAAAGGCGAGGCGCGACGCACTGCAGACGCGGCTGCAGTGGATGCAAATGCAGGACGGCTTGGCTGCGCAGCGGCGACAGCTTTCACAGATGACGGGTCTTCCCCAAACCGAGCTGATTGCGGATGGCGGGAGCATTCCGGACCTGCCGCCCATCGGCCAAGATGACAGCAGTTCCCTTCCCGCGGACCCGGGCATGTTGGCAGCCGAGGCCAACCAGAAGGCAATCTCGCTGCGCGCGAAGGGCGATGCGCAGTATACGTGGAAGCCAACCATCGGCTTCGGAGCGCAATATGGCCGCATCAGCCCCATTGAAAACGTGTCGGAATTCTACAACCTGCACGGGAATTACAATTCCGCATCCATCGGCGTGGACATCAAATTTCCGGTTCTCGATCGCGTGCGCGCGGCGGCGGCGCGGCAATCGGCCGCCGATGCCGCCCGCCAGGAACTCGATCTGGAAGCCCAGAAGCAAAAGCAGGCGGAGGGTCGCCGCAAGCTGACCCGCGATGCCGAGGAATTGAACGTCAAAGCGCAGCTTGCGGAACTGGATTATGGCATTGCCAGTGATGAGCTTCAGTCGGTGCTGGTTGCAGAGCACGGATCGACGGGAGGAAATCCGGTAACACCGAAAGAGGAAATGGGAGCCCGTATTCAGGAACGGCAACAGTATCTGGGAATGCTGGATGCAAAGCTCGCTTCTGAACAAGCCGAAATCGGTTGGCTGCGGCAGCAGGGCCAACTGCGGAAATGGCTGCATTCGCTCGGCCCTGCAGCCGTGGGCACGAAGTAAGCGCCGCTTCTAACCCATCAGTGGCCGCGCATCGCCATGCGTCAGGTGACGTTCGCGGAATTATCCCCATCGCGCCTGCTCAAACTGGTTTGTCACTCCAGTGGCAAGCGATTTCGCGACGCTGGCTGGAGCTCTCGACTGCCCATTCCAACAGGCGCGCCACACGCCAGGCATCGGCCGCATCGACAGGAACCGGCCCCTTGCCGAGTAATGCATCGCGAATGCCGGAGTAGTACAAGCGGTAATCGCCGATGACCGGCTCAACGGGGCGCGTCACTGCGCCACCGCCCGCATTTATATGGAGCGTGCCCCACTCCGCCTGAGGCTCATGACCCCAGGGGCCATCGGCGATGCGGGTGATTTTGTTGAGCGCCGCCTCCTGCGGGTCCATGCCATATTTCCAGTAATTTCCCGCTGTGCCGCGAAGGTGGAAACGCGGGCGCGGCGGAAGCGAAAGATCGTTGACGCCCAGAATGACTGCGAGGCCACCCGGATAACGCAGACGGATTGTGAACGCGTCATTCACCGTTGCCCATTCACGCTCGCAGCGCACGTCGGCAGAAATCGATTCGGGGT
>JANWHR010000118.1 GCA_025450355.1 Micropepsaceae bacterium | reverse complement strand
CCCGATCACGCGGTTGTTGATGTCGAATGCGGGAAGTGATCGTATATCCGGGCCTGGGTGCGGGACCTCGCACAAACACTTGGCACTCGTGGCCATGTGACGGAATTGCGCAGAACCAAAACCGGGCCATTTGCCCTGACGGGGGCAATTTCGCTGGAAACGCTTGAGGCTTTCAGCCATAGTCCGGCGGCCTTGGATTATCTGAGGCCGATTGCGACCGCGCTGGACGGCATCCCGGCGTTGGCCGTGACCGATCCGGATTCGGTACGCCTCCGGAGTGGCAATTCTGTTCTGATTCGCGCGCCGTTGTTTGCGCGGCTGATGGAACAGCAGGCCGGCAGCGGACCGACAACCGAAATCGAGGGCCAGACGGTTTACCTCTCGACGGCCAAAGGCGAGCCGGTTGCGCTCGCAGAGATCGCAGAGGGTGAACTAAGGCCTTTCCGGGTATTCAATTTCGGTCAGCCTTTTTCCTGACCGCAACACAGGATGACAACCGATGTCCGTGACCGCAGAGCGGAAAAAAGAAATTATGACGGAATATGCGACCTCGGAGGGCGATACGGGATCTCCGGAAGTCCAGGTCGCGGTGCTTTCGGAGCGTATCGCCAATCTGACAGAACACTTCAAGACGCACAGCAAGGACAATCATTCCCGCAGGGGATTGATCAAGCTGGTTTCGCAGCGGCGCCGCCTGCTTGACTACGTCAAATCGAGGGACGCCGCGCGTTACGAGTCACTGATCCGGCGTTTGGGTTTGCGCCGCTGACCGCGGTCCAGCCCTGCATTCCGAAGCGCTCACCGGCGCGCCGCCCGCGTTCACGGCGCGATCCGGTAGGGGATTGGCGCAAATGCGATTTCATTTTCATTCACCAGGCAGAAAAGGCCCGTGGCAATCCGGCTGCGGGAAGCAAGGAAACAAACAATGTTCAATCATCATCGCGAGGAGATCGAATGGGGCGGGCGGAAGCTCGTTCTGGAAACCGGTAAAATTGCCCGTCAGGCAGATGGCGCCGTCGTTGCCACCTATGGCGAGACGGTGGTGCTTGCCACCGCGGTCGGCGAGCACGAGGCAAAACCCGGCATCGATTTCTTTCCGCTTACGGTCAATTATCAGGAAAAATTCTACGCTTCGGGAAAGATTCCCGGCGGTTATTTCAAACGTGAGGGCCGCCCGACGGAACGCGAAACGCTGGTTTCGCGCCTGATCGACCGGCCGATCCGGCCGCTGTTTGTGCCGGGCTATCGCAACGAAACACAGGTGGTGATCACGGTTCTCAGCCATGATCTGGAAAATGAGCCGGATATCGTGGCGATGGTTGCGGCGTCGGCCGCGCTGACGCTCTCGGGCATTCCCTTCATGGGACCGATCGGCGCGGCGCGCGTCGGTTATATCGCCGGCGAGTACAAGCTCAATCCGCAGATCGACGAAATGGTCAACTCCGATCTCGACCTCGTCGTCGCCGGAACGGCAGACGCGGTGTTGATGGTCGAATCCGAAGCGAAGGAATTGCCGGAAGAAGCCATGCTCGGCGCGGTGATGTTTGGTCACCGGCAGATGCAGGCGGTGATCAACGCCATCATTCGCCTGGCGGAACGCGCCGCCAAAGAACCGCGGGACGTGCAAAGTCATGAACATGCGGCGGAGAGCGAAGCTCTGGCGCGTCAGGCCGAAGAGCGATTGAAACTGGCCTACCAAATTCCGGAAAAGGCAAAGCGTCACGACGCGATCGATTCGATCAAGGGCGAAGCCTCCGCAGCCCTTGCGGGCGAGGAGCCCGGCAAAATCACCCCGCAACTGTTTTCAAAGCTGTTCAAAGAGCTGGAAAGCCGCGTCATGCGCAGTTCGGTGATCGACACCGGGCGCCGCATTGACGGCCGGGACCTGAAGACCGTCAGGCCGATCGTGTCGCAGGTTGGCATTCTGCCGCGCGCGCATGGCAGCGCCCTGTTTACGCGCGGCGAAACCCAGGCGCTCGTGATTGCGACTTTGGGCACGGGAGAGGACGAACAATTCGTCGACTCGCTGGAAGGGACGTACAAGCAGCATTTCATGCTGCATTACAATTTTCCGCCCTATTCGGTCGGCGAGGTCGGGCGCATGACCGGTGCCGGGCGCCGCGAAATCGGCCACGGAAAGCTTGCCTGGCGCGCGATCAATCCGCTGCTTCCCGACAAGACCGTGTTTCCCTACACAATCCGCGTTGTGTCGGAGATCACGGAATCCAACGGCTCGTCATCCATGGCAACCATATGCGGATCATCTCTGGCGTTGATGGATGCGGGCGTGCCCCTCAAACGCGCCGTGGCGGGAATTGCCATGGGTCTGATCCTGGAAGGCGACAAATACGCCGTGCTCTCCGACATTCTCGGCGACGAGGACCATCTCGGCGACATGGACTTCAAGGTTGCCGGCACCGATACCGGTGTTACCTCGCTGCAGATGGATATCAAGATCACGGGCATTACCGAAGAGATCATGCGGGTCGCGCTCAATCAGGCGCAAGCAGGCCGCATGCATATCCTTGGCGAAATGAGCAAGGCGATCAGCGCGGCGCGGGCCGAACTGGGCGCGCATGCTCCACGGATCGAAACCATCAAAATTCCCACGGACAAAATCCGCGAGGTGATCGGGTCGGGCGGCAAGGTGATCCGTGAAATCGTCGAGAAGACCGGCGCGAAGATCGACATTCAGGACGACGGTACCGTCAAGGTCGCCAGTTCCGACGCCGATTCGATCAAGGCGGCGCTGCGATGGATCAAGTCGATTGTGGCCGAACCGGAAGTCGGTGAAATCTACGAAGGCAAGGTGGTCAAGATCATGGATTTCGGCGCCTTCGTGAATTTCTTCGGCCCGCGCGATGGCCTCGTGCATATTTCCGAACTGGCGTCCAAGCGCGTCGGAAAGGTCACCGATATCGTGAAAGAAGGTGACACCGTAAAGGTGAAGCTGATCGGCATGGATGACCGGGGCAAGGTCCGGCTGTCCATGAAATCCGTCGATCAGTCCACCGGCGAGGACCTGACGAAAAAGCAGCAAGCGTCCGAAGGCGAACAGCAGGCCGGTTGACGCGATGGCAACCGGGCCGCCGGAGATTGTTGTTGTAAACCGCACGCGCGTCGCCTGCGACGGAAGTGGCGGCGCGCTGGGCCATCCCAAAGTCTATCTCGAGATGGGTGAGCAGGATTTTGTCGAGTGTGGCTATTGCGACCGGCGCTTCGCGCTCAGTGCGGAGGCCAGGGCCGCGCGCGCCCGCGGTGAGGCAGTCGACCACTGATGGCTGGACCCTCGCAAAACGCCGCCGGCCCTGTCGGCCCCGGTGGGCATCTGTATTTGATCGACGGTTCGGGATTTGTCTTCAGGGCCTATCACGCCTTGCCGCCGCTGACGCGCAAATCGGACGGTTTGCCGACCGGCGCGGTGTCCGGTTTCTCCAATATGCTCTGGAAACTGCTCGAGGATACCAGGGCCGGCGACAAACCCACCCATCTGGCGGTTGTGTTCGATGCCGGCCGCAAAACCTTCCGCAATGATTTTTTTGCAGACTACAAGGCGAACCGCTCCGATCCGCCGGATGATCTGATCCCGCAATTCCCGCTGACGCGTGATGCGGTACGCGCATTCGGAGTCGCCTGCGTGGAGAAGGCGGGATTTGAAGCCGACGACCTGATCGCCACTTACGCGCGGGTGGCGGTCGAGGCCGGAATGCGCGTGACCGTCGTTTCGGCGGACAAGGACCTGATGCAGCTCGTCCGCGATGGCGCGGTCGAGATGCTCGATACGGTCAAGAACCGCCGCATCGGCAGGGAACAGGTCATCGAGAAATTCGGCGTGCCGCCGGAGAAAGTCGTCGAGGTGCAGGCGCTGGTTGGCGACGCGATCGACAATGTTCCCGGTGTGCCCGGGATCGGTGTGAAAACGGCGGCAAAGCTGATCGGCGAATTTGGCGATCTGGAATCGCTGCTGGCGCGCGCGGGCGAGGTGAAGCAGCCGAAATGCCGCGAATCGCTGATCGAATATGCCGGCAAAGCCCGGCTTTCGGCCCGGCTGGTGAAGCTGGATGACAACGTGGCGCTCGATGACGCGATTTCCAGCTTCGCAGTTCGTGATCCGGATCCCGCAAAGCTCCTGCCGTTTCTGCGTTCGCTGGAATTCACCGCCCTGCTGCGGCGCGCGGGCGCAAGGCTGGGCGTGGATGAAGCCGAGCTCGGTCCTGTTCTGTCGCCGTCGTCATCGGGCGCTGCCGGGAAACCGGCGCCGGTTCTGCCTTCGGAAAGCAAGGGATGTCCGGGCGCTGTTGGGGAGCGCGCCGCGATTTTGCAGCCGGTCAATTATGGAAATTACGCACTGGTCACTTCCGCCGAAGAGCTGGATCGCTGGATTGCTTCCGCCCGGGAGAACGGCACGCTTTCCCTCTGGGTCCAAACCGATACTGGCGATGCGATGCGTGCACGGATCATTGGCATTGCGCTCGCGGTCAAACCGGGATCGGCCTGCTACGTGCCATTGGCAGGCAGCGCAGCCGGCGAACTCGACCTCGCGGCCGTCCATTCGGACTGGTTGGGTGAGGCGATGGTTCTGGCAAAGCTTGCCCCCACACTTCAGGACGACAGCGTTCTCAAAGTCGCGCATAACATCAAGTTTCTCTATGTCCTGCTAAGCCGCCACGGCATTCACCTGCGCAGCTGCGACGATCCAATGCTGATGTCCTATGTGCTGGACGTGGGCAAGACCGGGCACGGGCTGGAAGATCTCGCGGAACTGCATTTGCAGCACCGGGCGGTGACCGTTTCAGATATGACCGGCAAGGGGCGGGACCGCATCGCGCTGGAACAGGTTGAGGTTTCGCAGGCGGCGCGTTTTGCCGCCGAGCGCGCGGATATCGCGCTCCGGCTCGCCTTGCTTCTGAAGCCGCGACTGATCGCAGAGCGCAGGATGACGGTTTATGAGACTCTCGAACGGCCGCTGATCCCGGTCCTTGCCGGAATGGAACTGGCCGGCATCGTGATCGCGCCTGCGGGCCTTGCGAAGCTGTCCGCCGATTTCGCACGCGAAATGGAACGGCTGGAGCAGGAATGCTGCAGGCTGGCCGGTGAATCGTTCAACCTCGGCTCACCCAAACAGCTGGGAGACATCCTGTTCGGAAAATTCTCGCTGCCCGGCGGGCGGCGGACACGCACCGGTGCGTGGTCCACCGATGCGGACATTCTCGAAGAACTTGCGGCCGCAGGCCACGACCTGCCGGGGCGTGTTCTCGAATGGCGGCAATGGTCGAAACTGAAGTCCACCTACACCGATGCCCTGCCCGGATAT
>JANWHR010000117.1 GCA_025450355.1 Micropepsaceae bacterium | reverse complement strand
TTTCGCGTTCCTGCTGGCCATTGGAATTGATCGCAGCCGGTCCCGGGGCAACATTGGCGGCCGGCACGGTGCGGAACAGGTCACCAATCGAGACACTGCCCGTCTGCGTGAAGTCCTGCACGCCGAGATTCGTCACCGGTACGCCGACCGCGGCGGTGCCGTGAATCAGCGAGCCCGTAATCAGCACCTGCTCCGGCACCATTGCGGGTGCGGCCTGCGCGGCCTGTTGTTGCGCGTGAGCGGTCAACGCGCAGGTCAGCGTCATGAAGGACGCCGTGCCCATAAGCTTCGCAAATCGGCATTTCACCGGATTCATGTCTCCCCCCTTTGTTGCGCGCCTTTGGCGTCGCAAGACATTCGCGAGGAACCCGGCCAGGCGTTACAGCAGCACCACGCCGGGTACTCTCACACCTGTTGAAAGTATAAATCCGAATACGGAACAGTGCCCCTGTTTTCTTTTGATCCGGAGGAATAAACTGTCGTTCAGACAAAACGCAATAATTACAATGCGTTAGTGAAACCACGAACCATGGCTTTGCGCCTCACCGGACAAAAACGTTTTCGTACTCCCGTGCCGGAAGTAGAGTTGACGAAGGTTTCTCCCCAGGAGGCATAGCATGAACCGCGGCGCTTCAATGATTGCCACTGCAGCACTGGCCGCGTTCTCCGCGGCTGCCTATGCGGCCGCCACAGGCCCTTCCCAAACTGCGGAGGTTCCAGGAAGCGCGCTCGGCAATTTCGATATTGGTACGATTGATGCGCAGGCTGGCCGGTACTACCTGGCAGACCGGTCCAATTCATCCGTGGACGTCTTCGACACGCGCACAAGGCGCTTTCTCATGCGTGTCACGGGATTCACCGGCGTGAGGAATGGTCCGAACGGGCGCCCCGCCGGCAACATCAGCGGTCCGAACGGTGTTGCATTCGATCCGATGCTGAAACAGCTTTGGGCGGGCGATGGCGACAGCACGGTCAAGGTGATCGATGTCGCCGCGACCCCGGTAAAAGTCATCGCGACGGTTTCAACCGGCGGTCAGCGGCGCGCGGACGAACTGACCGTGGACCCACGCGACGGGCTCGTGCTGGTGGGGAATAATGCAGACAGACCGAGTTTCGTCTCCCTGATTTCCACAAAGCCCGGCCACGCGGTTGTCGCCAAAATCGAAATGCCGGATGCAAGCGATGGAATCGATCAACCCGTCTGGGCTCCGGAGACCGGGATGTTTTATGCTTCGGTACCGGTGTGGAAGGACGACAAAAGCCATGGCGGGCTCGCGGTGATTGATCCCAAAACGCTGAAACTGGTGAAGGTTATCCCGATCGACAACTGCATGCCTGCTGGTACGGCACACGGACCGGGTACGATCATCCTGGTCGGCTGCAGCGCAGGTTCCGCAACGCGCACGCCCGGCATGGCGCCCGTGACCATCGTGTTCGACACAAAATCCGAAACGGTCGTGGCGCGCGTCGCGGGAATCGGCGGCGCCGATGAGGTGGCCTATGACGCCGCGAAGCACCGCTATTACACAGCCTCGCGCGATCAACCCGGCGGACCCGTGCTGGGCGTCATCGATGCCAACAGCAACGCGCTGCTGGAGACGATCCCAACCGGCACGAACGCGCATTCGGTGGCGGCAGACCCACAGACCGGGACGGTTTGGGTGCCACTGACCGCGCCCAACCCCGCCTGCGGCCACGGCTGCATCGGGCTTTACGAGCCGAGCTAGCCTCTTTCAAATTGGAGATGTTCCGCTTGCTCACCAAGGCGTAAGCTTGGCTTATAAATTTGATTTCGAGGGGGTGAAATGTTCAGATTGTCCTGCGCCGCAGCGGCGCTAATCGCCATTTGTGTTGCATCCAGTGCATGGGCGGAGGCGCCTCCGGAACCGATCGTGCGGCTGATCACGGAAGCGGCGAAAACAGGAGACGCCGCCAAACTGGATCAAGCGGCCGCGGCGTCAAAAACCGCCTATCCGCAATCCGCTGCCGAAATCGACACACTGGTCGCCAGTTTGCGTGCTCAGGCGGAAATGGCCCGGATTGCGCGCCTGCAGCAGGCGGGATTTTTCGAGGGCTGGTCCGGTGAGGGCGAAATCGGTGCTTCCGAAACCACCGGAACGTCGCACAACACCACGGTCGCCGCGGGAATCAAGCTCAACAAGGACGGAATCGACTGGCAGCACCATATCATCGGACTGATCGATTATCAGCGGAGCAATGGGGTCACCACGGCCAATCGCGACCTCGCCAGTTACGAAGCCGATTACCATTTTTCGCCGCAGCTGTTTGCCACTGGACTGGTGCAATGGGAGCAGGACAAGTTTGCCGGTTTTAACCGCCGCTTCACGGAAACATTCGGCGCCGGGTATCAGATCATCAATACGCCTGCCTTTACCTGGCAGATTTCCGGCGGCCCTGCCTGGCGGCAGACCTCATTGATTACCGGCCGCAGCGAAAGCGATTTGTCCGCCCACGGCGCAACACAATTCGCCTGGCATCTCACGGCGGCAACCGTGTTCACCGAGGACGCCGGGCTTTACGTGGGCGGGCGGGACGACACCTATTATTCCACTACAGCCCTGACCACGAACATTCTCGGCAATCTCTCGGCGCGCCTGTCCTTCAACATCAATGTTGAAAGCAATCCCCCGCCGGGAATTCAAAACACCAGCACGATTTCCCGCGTAACCCTGGTGTACAGTTTCTAAAGATCACCCGCCCTTGTGGGGTTGGAGCGTAATCGGAATCACCAGAGGCCAGCGCGGAAACGCGAATTTCTACCTCGGAAATTCGCGGGTGGGGGTGATCGCGCCGGTTCTAAAACCTGTACCGGATACCCGCGCGAAAGAGGCGCGGCTGGTCGATGCTTACCGTCTGATCCGCCGCGCGCGCGGTCTGAATCTCCACGTTGAACAAATTGTCCACCGCGGCATAGACATCGAACTTCGGCAGGACGTGGAAGTCGGCTTCCACATCAACAGTCGTCACGGGCGCAATGGGCAAAGTGTTCAGATCATCCGACCAGCGCATCGATTCGTAGAGCAGAAAGGCTTGCAGCGTGACGATCGGATTCGGCGTGGCAACCACACCGGCCGTAACGGTCCAGCGCGGCGTCTGCTGCGGGCGTTTGCCGGTCAATTGCGGCGCCTTGCCATCGCCCTCGACATGCGCATCGGTCAGATTGAATCCGGCACGCAGAGCAAACAACGCATTCAGCTGATATTGTGCGTCGCCTTCCATCCCGTAGGCATTGATGTCTCCGACATTCTGCCGCTGCTGCACCTGTCCTCCGGCGGGAATGAATCCGGCTTCCGGGAACGTCCCCGGCCCGTTGGCCACCGTGACCAGCGTCACCGCATCGACAATCTGATTCCAGAAGCCGGTGAAGTCCCACGTGAATGGGCCTCGGTCTTCGCCAACGCCCACTTCGGCGCCATACAGCCGTTCCGGTTTCAGACCGGAATTGGCTTCCAGAAAACTGTTCCCCGACCGGAAGGCGCGAAACAGCTCGTTGAGCGAAGGCGGACGGAAGCCCGCATAAGCGGCGGAACGCAGAAACAGTCCGTCCCCAAGTTCGCGCCGGGCGCCGCCGCGCGCCGTCGGCAGAATTCCGCTCGCATCTTCAGTTTCCGTATTGGACGTTACAGCGCCGCTCGCGAGGCTTTTTTCGATGATGTGACCGCCGTAGTTGCGCCATTCATCCACGCGCGCACCCAGCGTGAACAGCCAGTCGTCCAGCTGCGCAGCGCCTTCCACATAGCCGCCACCGACAAATGTGCGGCCGCCTGCAAACCGGCTGGAATGGAACTGACCCGATGAGAAGCCGAAAAGTTCCTGCGATTCGCCTTCCGCGAGCCGCACGTCACCACCGGCTTCCCAATCGACGATGCCAAATGTGCCGCGCAGAGCCGCGTTGACGCCCCAGCCAAGCGACGGCACCGCATACTGATCGCTCGCAGGGGTGGTCGCTTTCCGGCCACCAACCAGCGCCACGGTGAAATTGCTCATATTGGTGTCGCGCATCCAGCCCTGCAGCCGCCAGCCCAGTTCCCCAGGCTGTTCTGGATGAGCGGCCGTCAGGCTTGCCGTGGTGCCGTTGTCGGTGGAATAGCCGCCTTCAAGACCCGTGTTGCGCAGGTCCTGGTAATAGCCGACGCGGCCCGCGATCTGGGTTCCGTCGTCAAGTTCGACGCCACCGTGCAGCGCATCGCCAGTGGCCCGCAATGACAGAGGAACGTCGGCGGCGCCGCGTTGCGACTTGCGCACCGGAATCCAACCGCCGCTGCTGGTGTACATCGCGCTCGCGCCGATGCTCATGTTGTCGTACTGCACATTGCCGGCGCCCGCGACACGTGCCTCGTCAATCTCGCCCCCTTCGGCATCCACCACCGCGCTGGTGCCCGCCCGTTCGGTCAACGCAATCACGCCGGTCAGCGCGCCTGCGCCGTAAGGGCCCGCACCCGAACCCTTCACAACTTCCGCGGCCTGAATGTCTTCCGGTGGCAGAGATGACCACACCACCCACTGTCCGAAAGGATCGTTCTGCGGCACACCATCCAGCGTCACCAGTGCCCGCCCGGCGCCCGACGCCCCGATCGAACGCAACGAAACCGCCTGCGAGAACACATTGGTGGACAGGCTGGTGTTGCGGTGAAACAGCGACAGCCCCGGCACCTGGCGCAACGATTCGTCGAGACGTGGCGTGATCTCCAGCTGCTGCTCATTCAGCATGGTCGTATCGTAAGCGGCGTTGCCCGCCGGATCGGGCGGCCGGGCACTGATCACGACCTGCTCCGGAGTTACAGCCACTTCCTGCGCCAGCGCCGGGCTGAACACTGCGCCGGTGAGCGCGATGGCCGCGGCCGCGCGAAATCTTTCGTGCGTCATGGTTTGGGTCCCCCGTGGACGATTGTGCCCATTTTGCGCCGCTTGCGCTACGGCGAAATCAACTGCCCTTTTGTGTGAAATCCGCGAGCTGTTTGAGCTTGTCCGCGATCTGCACATCGTACGGAGCCCCCGGCGCGAGGCTGCGCAAATCGTCCGGCAGTTTCGCCAGTTGGGCCGCCGCGAAGGCGCGCGAATCGTGCAGTGGAACCGGCGGGATCAGCCGTTTGCCTCCGGACATCACGGGCCGGAGCAACGCCTCGCCAGGAGGTGTATCATCCGCCGTGGAAACAATATCGCCGGCCATGCGGCCGTCGGGCGTGAAGTTCCGCGATACCTGCTTTCGTCCCGGCCATGTGGCTTTGCCGGGAGAAAGTTTCCGCCGCGGCTTGCCCGCATATTCCTGGAGCTTGTAGGCGCAATCGAGCGCGGGCGCGTCGAACGATGTCACCAGCGCGGTGCCGATTCCGAAACCGTCGATTGGCGCGCCTGCTGCGAGCATGGAAGCCAACTGCTCTTCGTCGAGCCCGCCGCTGACAAAAATCTGCGTGGCATTAAGCCCGCCACCGTCCAGAATCCGCCGAACCTCGCCAGCCAGGTGAACCAGATCGCCGCTATCGATCCGCACACCCGCCAGCCGAATTCCGCGCGCGGCAAGCTCTGCGTTCAAAGCGACAACTTTATGCGCAGCAGCGATTGTGTCGTAGGTGTCGATCAGGAACACAAGATGATCCGGCCGCGATTGCGCAAACGCGAGCAATGCCTCCGCCTCGTCGTCAAAAGCCTGGACAAAGGAGTGAGCCATCGTTCCAAACAGCGGAATGCCGAACAGCTTGCCCGCAAGCACGGTCGCCGTTCCCGAGAATCCCGCGAGATAGCTCGCCCGCGCTGCGAAGAGGCCGGCTTCGCCGCCATGGGCACGCCGCAGGCCAAAATCGACCAGTTGCTTACCCGGCGCCGCGAGGACCATCCGCGCCGCTTTGCTCGCAATCAGCGTCTGAAAGTGCAGAATGTTGATCAGCCGGGTCTCGATCAGTTGCGCTTCCGGCAGCGGCGCGGTGATGCGCAATACCGGCTCATCGGCAAAAAAAACGCTGCCTTCGGGCATTGCGTGCACTTCACCGGAGAACCGCAACCCGGCGAGGTAATCGAGCAGCCGCGCACCGAAACGGCCGGATTGCGCAAGCCAGCCGATTTCATCCGGAGAGAACCGAAATGCTTCCAGAAATTCCAGCACCTGCTGCAATCCCGCGGCAAGCAGGAACCGGCGAACCGGCGGCAGATCGCGGACAAAGAACTCGAACACCGCGGTGCCGGTTTGGCCGTGGTCGAGATAGGCCTCGATCATGTTCAACTGATACAGATCGGTAAGCAGATTGCCGGGCTGTTCCATCGCTGCCAATGCAAACCGGATTACCCGCGTAAGATCAACCGTTGCCGCACGGGCCGAAAATGCCGCGAAATCTTTACCGCACAACGCCTCGCGTGTCCGAAACAGGGCTATTCTGCGCGACGGATTTGCAAAGGAACCAGTCATGAAACGATTTTTTGCCGCTCTTCTGACTCTGCTCGCGGGGCCGGCGCTGGCGCAGCAGAATGTGCCGCAGATCGCATTCACATCGGTACCCAATTTTCTCAAATTGCCTCCCGGCACGAATTTCGGCGAGGTGCCGGGGGTCGCCGTAAATTCGAAAGGACATATTTTCGTCTTTACGCGATCAAACAGCGCCAACGGTCCGGCCTATGCGCCAACGGCCGCGCAGTTGCTGGAATTTGGCCCCCGGGGCGAACTGATCGGCGAAATCGGAAAGGGGCTGTATGGCTGGTCGTTCGCGCACAGCGTCCGAATCGACAGGGACGACAATATCTGGGCCATCGACAAGGGCTCGGACATGATCATCAAATTCAACCCAGAAGGACGCGTGCAATGGGTGTTCGGCCGCCGCAAGGAGTCGGC
>JANWHR010000116.1 GCA_025450355.1 Micropepsaceae bacterium | reverse complement strand
TCCGCATTGCTCAGGAAGGGATGCTCCGGATCGGACAGGATCGGGCCATGACCATAACCGGACGGTGGCGCCTGCCAGTCGGCGACATTCGTCTGCCAGCCGAAATCGGGCGAAGCAAGATGCGGTATCGCCTCTTGCGCCGCAGCGCCGCCGGAAAAGGCAACCCATGCGGCCGGTACTGCGAGCGCAAACAAACAGGGTCGAATCGTCATGGCGTCCTCGGCGTCAGAAGTCGGCCTTTGCGGCCTCGGGGATCGGATCGATTCTCATGTTGAAATAATTATAGTTGTTGTTGTTCTCGGCGCAGATCGACTCGATGATCCGCCGCTGCACGCGCCGCCAGCGCTGCGTCGCGGACCAGGGCGTGGTATAGGCGCCGGGGTCCTCCACGAATGCGCTGCCCTGCATCGTCTTGCCGTCGTCCGAAATCGTGTAGCGCTCGATGACGTGCAATCTGGCCGAATGCGGCGTCCGGATATTGTCCACGAAAGTCTTGTCGGAAAGGCCGATGGTGTCGATCACCAGCGTCTTGCCCTCGTAATGCCCGACAGATTCTCCGTACCAGGACGGCTTTGGAGTTTTGGAATGCGGCACGTTCAAGTAGATGTGCCGCTGGTTGGGACCGCGCTGATACAGAATCAGGATTTCCTTCGGCGTCTGGACGAAATAGACCGGCTCGGCCGTAAACAGCATGATGCCGGGCACGCCGGCCGGCCAGCAGGTGGACATCGCCTCGAAACCGGTTTTGCCACCGAGCACCTCGTCATTGGCGCGTTTGACCGCCTCGCGCGCCCAGGGCAGCAGAATCGGGCTGTTGACATCGCCAATGCGCGGTGTGGGCTGCCGTCCCTGCGGGTCGTTGTTGCCGACATGCGGATGCGCCGGATCAAAGGCCACCGGTCCGGGACCGGAGGCGGGCGGAAGCCAGTCCGCGCCAACCGAAACCCAACCAGCGGTGTTCGCTTGCGAGAAATCCGGCGTCGCCGCGAAACCGGACGCAGACGCAAACAGCGCCGTTGCGCAAAACGCGGATGGGATCAGTCCGAACCTGGTCACGAGAGAAACCCAAAGATTCTCGAATAAGGAAATTGTAAGGGGCGCACGCCTCAACGGCAACCAAAGCCACATTGCCATCCGGCCGTCCCGAAAATATGCTGTTAGCGACACACTTTGATGCAAATGGCTGAAGCGCAGCCGCTTTCGGATACCGCCGATGGATTGGAATGCAAAACTCGATTGGGCCGAAGAGGTCTATACCATGCTGATTGTGCTACCGGTGCCGGTGATCGCGGTCGCGCTGCTGGCCTGGTTCGCGCCCGCGCTGTATCGCCGCCGGATGCTCAGCCGCACCGCCGCACCGGCGTCTGGCCACGACGCGCCTAGTGAAAAAACGGTGGCCGAAAGAACGTAATCAGCCTCCCGCACACCAGAACCGCCATCCAGCACGACAGTGAGGCCCCCGCCATCAGCTTCGCCGGAAATGGCGCATCTCCGCCGGGCTCCAGCCGTTTCACCGTCGCAAAGGCAGGCGTGGCGTAGAACAGCGCTACGTTGGCGAGCGCAATCAGAACAAAGGTGACGAGCAGCTGGAACGACGGATTGTAGAAATATTGTTCCGGAAAACCGAAGAAGAACACGATCCCGGTCAGCAGGTTCACCGTCAGTCCGGCAACTCCAAACGGAATCAACCGATGCAGTTTCGCAGGCGCGATCTGCCGCGCGATGCCCAGCACGCGCAGATCGAACAGCCCTACCGTTCCCAACAGCAGCGAAAAACCGAGATAGTGAATCGATTGCAACCAGGGCCAAAGCCACTGGCCATTTGCCGAGATAAAGTGGTGCAATCCGCTGGCGCGAATCCATTGCTCCCACGGCTCGGGATTCACCGGTTCGGGCGAGAACAGCACCGCTTAGAATCCTCCAGGCAGGCCGACCAGCAGCCATTTATAGGTGTAGGCAAGCATCCGTCCGGAGATCAGCGCGCCAGCCCAACAGGTAAGCGAGACGACGGCGAGCATTTTCGCGTTCAGTTGTCCCGTGGCCGCCCCGGCTGTCTGCCATACCGGCGTCCGCAGCACAGTGTCCCTGATCCTGATCGCCACAAAGATGCCGAGCCCGATGAAGGAGAGCTTCGCGTAATAGACCGGATTGGTGAATGCCTTATACGGATAAGCATCGAGCAATAGCAGGCCGGACACGACGTTCAACGTCAGCGCCGACCACAGCACAGGATAGAAATACTGAAACTGCGACACCGGCACTCCGCGTGCGACGCCAAGCAGCCGCAACGCGACCGCGGCGCCGGTTCCGGCGATAAATCCCGCGCCCAGCACATGCGCGGTGAGGATCAGCGGAAAGGCAAAAGAGCCGCCACGCACCCACTCACTCAGCGCCGTATGCTCGATCCAGCTGAAAAAGCCTTCGATCACATTCAGAGTCCGGAGTTACCAACGGTGGAGTTCGGCTGGTCTTGAAACCTGGCATATCAATCTTACGCCAGCCTGCCGCCAACCTGAAATCAGCCTGCACGACAGCGTAAAAGCCTCTGTCCCAGGGGCCCTCAGAAATCCGGTGTTCTTGCCTCCGGAACCGGCAGATATCCCTTGCCGAAGAAATCCACGTTGTTTTCCGCGCAGGCATCTTCTTCCATGATTGGCTGGGCCCGGCGGTGATAGATCTGCCGGGCGCTCCACGCGGTGTTGAACGCACCCGGATCATCGACCGTGATCGTCAGGTCCAGCGTTTTGCCGTCCGGTTCCGGATGGAATCGCTCGACCACATGCAGCGCCGTGGTGTGGGGCGTCAGATAATTGTCCACAAAGGTTTTGTCGTTGAGGCCGATGGTGTCGATCACCAGATCGCCACGGTCGTAATGGCCGACAGACTCTCCGTACCAGGACGGCTTGGGATTTTTGGAATGGGGCACGTTCATGAAGACGTGCCGGACCTGGGCGTCGCCCTCGTTGATGATCACGACTTCGTTCGGGCGCTCGAGAAAATAGACCGGACGCAGGCGCGAAAACACGTCATAGGCCGGAACCCCGGCAGGCCAGCAGGTTTCGCGCGGGCTGAAGGGAACATGGCCGGCCAAAGCATTGGCGTTCGCAGCCCGTAAACGTTTGACCACCCAATCCTTCAGAATCGGGTTTTTCAGCTCGGCCACGCGCCAGGTCGGCTGACGCCCGCTTTGATTGCTGTAATAGGGATGGGCCGGATCGGAGACCACCGGCCCCGGTCCCGATGCGGGGGGTAGAAAATCATCACCCACGGGAAACCAGCCCGTGTCGGCGTGCGACATGTCCGGCATCGTGGAATCCGAAACCGCGCCGGCGCCGCTGCCGGCGAAGACCACTGCCAGAACAACAAATGGTATGGTGCGACTCATCAGAAATCCGGTTTGTCTGCGCGCGGCACAGTCGCCGTCGAGCCGCCGTAATAGTCATTGATATTTTCCGCGCAGGCAATCTCGATCCACTCGGGCTCCGTGGATCGGCGGTAGGTTACGCCGCTCTTCCAGGCGGTTGTGAAGGCGCCGGAGTCTTCCACCATGAACTGCACCTGAAGACCTTTGCGCCGGTCATTGGCCTCGACATAGACCGGTTCGGTGGTCGGCCGGCCATATTCGCGTTCGCTGTTCTCCTGCGCCTCGCGCGCCGCCGTGCCATCGATCAGGCGGTAGCGTTCGATCACATGCAGGGCAGGCGTGTGTGGCGTCCCGTACAAATCGATCATCGAATCCGGCCGGGTCCTGATCCCGACGGTATCGATCACCAGAGTATCGCCTTCATAATGCGCCACGGAATCGCCCTGCCACGTTGGGCGCGGATTTGCCGGATGGGTCGCGTTCAGCCGCGCCCGCCGGAACTGGTGATCCTGAATGTAGAGGATGGTGATGCGGTCCTTTTCCTGCAGCATCTGCATTTGTGCAATGCGCAAAGAATAGGGTGGGGGCAGGGGGCGGCATTCATTGGAAAGATCGGGATAGGATTTGCCCGCGAGCGAAATGGCGCCATGTTGCTTCACAACGGCCGCGGCCCAGGGTTGCAGGATCGGATTGTTGTAATCGCCGACCAGCCTGAACGCATCGGCGGTGCCATTCGGCCGCCGCGCCAGATTCCTCAAAGGCCCTGGCCCGGAAGCGGCAAGATCAAAGCCAAACGTCGTCCGCGCCCATATCCCTGAAAAGTCCGGCACTCCCTCCGCCGCGCTAGCCGGCGCCCCCGCAAGGCAAAGGAGAAAGGCAGCTGCAAACCTGCTCCCGGCGATCATGTGGCCCTCAAAAATCCGGGCGGCCCGCTTTGGGGATCGCCGTTGATCCACCATTATAATATTCCTGCGTGTTTTCGGCGCAGACGTTTTCCACCCAGTTCGCGGCGTGGCGCCATGTGACCAGGGCCGACCAGGGTGTCTTGAACACCTTGTTGTCCTCGACTGTGAACGCGATCTGTAAACCCTTCCCGCGATAGCCCTGATCGACCTCGGCGGCCTGCTCTGTCGCGACCGGGCCCGCGTCACGGATATTCTGATCCTGCGCCGCCTTTGCCGTGTCGTAATCAACCAGCCGGTAGCGTTCCGTCACGTGCAGCTTGTCGCTGAATGGCGAACCATATATATCGAGCAGCGGTTCGTTGCCGGTTTTCACACCAACCGTATCCACGATCAGCGTGTTGCCTTCATAGTGGCCGATGGAATCGCCGCGCCAGGAAGGGGTTAATTTCGCCGGATGCTGGCTGTTGAGGCGCACGCGGCGCACCTGATGGTCCTGCATGTACAGGAATACCACTTCGTCTTTCTTCTGCAGAAGCTGCATCTCCTGCACACGGAAGATATAGGGCGACATCATGGGCCAGCAGTTCAGCGACGGATTGGAATAATCCGCGCCGCCGCGCAGGGTCTCGCCGCGCTTTTTCACGACTGCGGCCGCTTCGGGCTGCAGAATGGGGTTGTTGAAATTTCCGCCCGTGTTCGGCTGGCGGTTGTAGCGCCCGACCGGGCCGGGGCCGGACGCCGGGCGCTCAAACCCAAAGGTCATCCGGGCCCAGACGCCGGAAAGATCGGGCGCGGGCGCGCTTAACTCTTTCGCCTCGGCCATTGGCATGGCCGCTAGGATCACCAGACAGCTCGTGATTCTGACGAATGCCATGCCCGGCCTCCTTGCTCAGAAATCGGAATGAGTGCAGCGCACACGAACACTCGGCGTGGGAAAATTCGCGCGCTCAAAGCACATACTGCTTCTCAAAAATCCGGCTTCGTTGTCTGCGGGATGGGCCGGACGTCGTAATGGAACATATTCTCGTTGTTCTCCGCGCAACTGTCCTCTTCGATCGGGCCGCGATCGGTCCGCTTCCACTGCTGGATGGCCGTCCAGGCCGTTGTGAAGGCACCCGGGTCCTCCACACGAATCGTGTCCTGCAGGGTTTTCCCGTTGTCGATCAGTTTGTACCGTTCGACGACATGCAGTTTGTCCGTATGCGGCGTGCGGTAATTGTCCACAAAAGTGCGGTCGTTCAGGCCGATGGTGTCCACCACAAGGTCGTCTCCCTCGTAGTGGCCCACCGATTCGCCAGTCCACGACGGCTTCGGGTGCGCGCTGTGCGGCACGTTCATGAAAATACGCCGTATCTGCTGGTCGTTCTGATGAACCATCAGGATTTCTTTGGGCGTCTCGATGAAGATCGTGATGTTGAATGGTGGTTCCAGCACATAGGCGGGCACTCCGGCCGGCCAGCAGCGTTCGCGCGGCACATAGGGGACGCCACCCTTCAGCACCTCGTCGTTCGCGCGCTTCATTTCGGCTGCGGCCCAGGGTTGCAGAATCGGGTTCGCGACGTCGGCGATGCGGTAGGTCGGTTGGATGGGGCGCCCCGGCTGTGTCGGCACAAAGGGGTGCGCAGGATCATAGGTAACCGGCCGCGGGCCACCCGCGGGCGCAATATAATCGTCTCCGTCCGGATGATTCACCTGCCACGCGGTCGCCACATCGGGCGCAAACCGCGGATGCCAGTGATCAGTGGTCCTCACAGATTGACCAAACGCGTTCGCCAGTGCAGCCGATGCGGCGATCGCACCTGCGATGGCGATGACTCCGTTCGACGTCATGTTCAAAAATCCGCCGCTCTGGCTTCGGGAATGGGAACGACGTCGTAATTCAGGAAGGAATAATTGTTCTCCGCGCGGGCATCTTCCTCGAACGGCCGCGACTCGCCATGTTTCCAGCGCTGCACCGCCGTCCATGGCGTATTGAATGCGGCCGGGTCATCAACCGTCACCGTGGCCTGCAGCACCTTGCCGGGCCCCTGTTCCGGGCGCCTGAATTCATTGCCCGCGGCACGCGCCGGTACCCAGCCGGTGTTGTCATCCGGCGCGAAGTCCGGAATTGCGCCGCCCGGCAGGGTGCTGGCCCCACCCGCCAGCGCCGCGGTTGCGACCAATCCGGCGATGGTGCAGATGTTTCCCATGCGGAACATTGTGCTCTCCGGCCGGGTTGCAACTTCCGGCTTTGCCGTGCGTGATGTTCGCGCCTTCTCAGGCTTTGCGTCAATGCTCCATCGGCCCGTTTTGCCGCCATGACGCCGGGTCAGCTCCGCGCAAAGCAGCTTTACGAATCCGGGCACTTCGAGGAGGCGGCGCAGCTCTGCCGCGCCATTCTTTCCGCCGATGAACGCAATGCCGAGGCCAACCACCTGCTTGGCCTGATCCTGTACCGGCAGGGGCAGAACCGCACGGCGCTGGGGTACCTGCAGCGCGCCGTCGCCTCAGGTGCCGCCACCCCGCGGATGTACGGCAATCTTGGCGCGGTGCTCAATTCGCTGGGCGATCTCGGTGCGGCGATTGACGCTTATCGCCAGGCGATCACACGCGACCCGGCCAATCCCTGGCCGCTGAACAACCTCGGTGTCCTCTACCGCAACGCCGGTCAGCTGGATGCCGCCATCGAGGCATTCCGCCGCGCGCTTGCGGTGAAACCCGATCTGGCCGAAGCCCAGGTCAATCTGCGGCTGCTTTATTCCTCGATCGTGCCCCAGTGGCATTTCGCGATGATGCACGATCGCGCGCGCAACGACGCCTATGAGGCCGCGATCCGCCGTGCGGTTCCGGGCAAACGCGTGCTGGAAATCGGCACCGGCGCCGGGCTTCTCGCCATGATGGCCGCACAATCCGGCGCGACGCAGGTGGACAGTTGCGAAGCGGTCTCGGTGATCGCGCAGCGGGCTGCCGGCATTGTGGCAAGGAACGGCTTGGCGCAGCGTGTACGGATCATCCCGAAACGCTCCACCGATCTTCAGCCGGGCCGCGACATTGCCCAGCGCGCCGAGGTTCTGATCACCGAAACCTTTTCCAGCAACTTGCTGGATGAAGGCATTTTGCCCTCGCTCGAACACGCCCATCGCAATCTGCTCACCGCAAACGCAGTCACGATTCCCGCGGCGGCATCAGCCATGGGCTTTCTCATTGGCGGTTCTGCGCTCGGCGAGATGCTGTTCGTGGACCGCATCAAGAGTTTTGATTTCACGCCCTTCAACGAATTTGCGCCGCCGCGCCTGGTCATTCCATTGGACTCTGTCGCGCACGAACCCCTGTCCGCCGACATCGAGTTGCTGCGCTTTGACCTGTCGCAGCGCGAATTTCCGATGGGCGGAAGGGAATTGGCGATTCCGGTGACGCACGGCGGAATCTGTTTCGGCGTGGCGCTGTGGATCAAGCTCGATCTCGACTCCAGCACGCAGTACTCAAACCGCCCCACGGCCGGCGGAAGCAACAGTCACTGGCCGAATATCGTGTACCGCTTTCCCACGCCCCTGACCGTCGCCGCGGGCGAGACGTTGCGCATCGTCGCACGCCATGACCGCGCCGAGATCAGCATCGACCTGATTGGCCGGCAAAAATAAAACCGGCTGCGGGAAAGTTCCCGCAGCCGGCGCGAAATTCAAAACATCAAACTCAGAGACCGGGAATGCGGCCCGCGGCAACTGCGGCGCGCGCC
>JANWHR010000115.1 GCA_025450355.1 Micropepsaceae bacterium | reverse complement strand
CTGTGCGGCGTGCCGTACCAGTCGACCATGGCAAACTTCCCGATCTTGATGCCCACGGAGTCGACGACCAGCGTGTCGCCCTCGTAGTGACCGATCGAATCTCCGTACCAGGACGGTTTGAGACTGGCGGGGTGTTGCTGATTCATCCGGACGTGCCGGACCTCGTGGTCCTGTTCGTACAACAGCCCATGAACAGGGCAAAGTTCTTGTAAATATACGCCCCACGATCATCGCGCATCAGAACGGGCCGGACACGCCCCCGCCGCCACTTTGGGGATTGATGCATGTCAAAGACGCGCAGCAGGGGCGGATTAACGTTCGTTCATCAAAGCTCTTCAACGGAGATTTCGATGAGCGTTACGACCGAAGAACGTCCTGTCGTACAGAAGCCGGCTGATGCCCCGCAAGAATCTGGCTACAGCGCGATGCAAACGGTGCTGATTGGCGTGTTGGTTCTGGCTGTTGCAGCGATGATCGCATACCAGTTCCTCGGCTGCGCCGGTTGTTATGGTGTGGGGTATCCGATTTAGCGCCCGGCGCGGGCAGCGGCGACGACTTTCGGGAAATCGATTTCTGCAGACGATGTAGTGATCAGGTGGTTGTTGACGATAAAGGCCGGAGTCGCGAACACGCGGATGGCGCGGGCGAGATTGAAATCCGCGATGATTTCGCCCGCGATCTCCGGTGAGTCCATGTCCCGGCGTAGCCGGTTGACATCGAGGCCGGAGTCCTTCGCGATGTCGAAGATCGTGTCCTCGGTCAGCTGACCACGGAACATCATCATCGCCTGGTGGTATCGGGCGTATTTGCCCTGCTTCACGGATGCGAGGGCCGCTTTTGCGGCGACCACGGACTGGGGCGTGAGGATGGGAAAGTCCTTCACGACGAGCTTCACGCCCGGATCGTCGTTCAGCAGCTTTTCGAGCCGCGGTTCTGCCGCCTTGCAGTACGGGCAGGTGTAGTCGAAGAATTCGATGATCGCGACGGGGGCTTTCGGATTGCCGATCACCGGCGTCTTTGGATCGTTCAGCAAGGCTTCGCTGTTGCGTGCAATCAGCGCGTCCTGATTCTTTTCCTGCTCGGCGGCCGTACGGGTCGCGTAATCGCGGACAGCCTGCTGGATGCGCTGCTGCTCGCCCGCGTCTGGTCCCGCAGCCCCCGCGGCTCCGGACAACAGCAGCGCGGCGCAAATTGCAATGGCCGCTGAAACACGATGTTTCATGTGGCGGAAAACTCCGGTGCAGGGAAGCTCCGGCATTTGGGCAGAACTCCAGCGGCGCTGATTCACGCTATTTCACAGTCTCATAGACCAGCCGCACAAAGCGGTCACTCACCATATCATCGGCATGCCGCTGCGCCTGAACATCCGCAGCCGGTTTTGCCGCGACGACCTGATCTTCGGTCATGCCCGCAGCCTTCATTTTCTGCACCCGGTCGCGAATCTTCACCAGCACTGCACGCGTCGCGACAAGATCGGCTTTGCTGGCCAGCGGACCATGTCCAGGGACGACTTTGGTCTGATCATTGGCAACTTTGATCACCGTATCAAATCCGGCGATGATGCCAGTGATGCCACCACCGCCGCGAATATCCGGATTGGTGTAGTTCCGCTGCGCGCCATTCAGGTCGCCGGTCGCGAGCACGTTCGCCTCCGGGAAATAAACATAGGAGTCGCCATCGGTATGGGCATTCGGCAGATGTCCGATCTGCGCCGTGCGCCCGCCGATGCTCACCGCGGTTTTGTCCCTGTACACCTGGGCCGGAATGGCTTCCGCCGGTGCGGGCGGCGGAGTTTGCCCATTCGCGCCGGGCTGGGGATTCAGCAGTCGCTTTTTTACGTTCTCCTGCGCGACGATAATGGCGCCTTCCCTGCCGAATGCCGCGTTACCGCCGGTGTGGTCGCCGTGATAATGGGTGTTGATCAGATATTTCACAGGCTGATTTGTGATTTTTGCAATGGCGGCTTTCAGCTTGTCATGCATGGGTGCGAACTGTGCATCCACCATGATCACCCCATTGGTGCCGACCGCGATTGTGACGTTTCCACCCGGATTTCCGCCCACGCCATCGAGCATATAGGTGTTGTGGCCAAGATCGCTGACCTGCACCTGGATTTTGGAGAAGTCCTGCTGTCCCTGCGCAAACAGCGGCGCCGTGTACAACGCCGCGGCGAGGCCAAGCGTCGTGATCGCCAGATATTTCATTCCATTCTCCTACTTTGCGGTGAACGAGAATTCGCCATCGAGCGGTTTGCCGTCCGGTCCGGCCGCATGCCATCTGACCTTATAGGTTCCTGCCGGAAGCGGTTTTTGGGGGATCGCCATCAACATCTTGCCTTCCGGGTCCATCGGCATGGGCTGGCCGACATTCACGGCCTTGCCCGCGCCGTCCGTGACGTTGAAGACGACGTTGCGGATGTCCACCGGCAGGTCGAACATCAGATGCACCATGTAAACCGGCGCCTGGACGACAGAATTTGCCTCCGGATCGGTCATCGTCAACTGTGGCGCCGCCGCGGGCGCGCCTGAGACTGGCGCCGCGCCGAGACAGAGCAGCAGCGACAGGAGTGCCAATTTGCGCATCACGGGAATTTATCGTCTGCTGCCCGTTGCGGCAACCGGCCTACGATAGCCCGTTCCCGTAAGCCCTGCGTCAATCAGCGCGAGTTCGTCGAGGATAAATCGGAACAGATATGCGTTGTGCTGCGTTTGAGCCTGTTCGGCCTTAAGCCAACGCGAGCAAATTTGGAGGTGGATTATGGATAAGCCCAATACCGGACCATTTACGTTGTCACCTTTGCCCTATGATGAGGGCGCGCTTGCGCCCGTGATTTCGGCCAATACGATGAGCTTCCATTACGGCAAGCATCACAAAGCCTATGTCGATAATCTGAACCGGCTGGCGCAAAATACGCGCTTTGGCGCGATGCCGCTGGACGAAGTGGTACGCGAATCCGCAAAAAATCCGGCAGATCGTGCCATTTTCAACAATGCCGCGCAGGCGTGGAACCATGCGTTCTTCTGGGCCTGCCTGTCACCGCGTGGCGGGCAACCGTCCGGTGATCTGAAGCAGGCGCTGGAACGTGATTTCGGCAGTGTGGAAAGCTTCCGGGAGCAATTCGCCAAGGAAGGCGCCGCGCAGTTCGGCAGCGGATGGGTTTGGCTGGTTGGCGATGGCGGGAAGCTCAAAATCGAAAAGACGGCGAACGCGGAAACCCCGATGGCTCATGGCAGGCGCTGTCTTCTGACCATTGATGTGTGGGAACATGCCTATTATCTCGACTATCAGAATCGGCGGCCGGATTTTCTGAAAGCGGTTTCGGAAAAGCTGCTCAACTGGGATTTTGCGGTGCAGAATTACCAGCGCGCGGGGTGATGCTGCCTCCAGGGATGGCCTGCCATGAGCGATTGCTACATTTATGACGCACTGCGTACGCCGCGCGGGCGCGGCAAAAAAGATGGCTCGCTGCATGAGGTGACCGCTCTGGAGCTTGCAACCCAGGCACTCCAGGCCATCCGCGATCGCAACGGTCTCGATACGGGCGAGGTTGATGACGTTATCCTCGGCTGTGTCGATCCGGTTGGCGAGCAGGGCGCTGATATTGCACGTGCGGCGGTCCTGAAAGCCGGCTTTGCGCAGAATGTTCCCGGGATGCAGATCAACCGCTTTTGCGCCAGCGGCCTGGATGCCTGCAATCTGGCGGCCGGCGGGATCATGGCGGGGCAGACGGAACTTGCAATCGGGGGCGGCGTGGAGGCGATGAGCCGGGTTCCGATTGGTTCTTCGGGCGGGGCCTGGCCTGAGGATCCTTCCATCGCGATTCCCGCCTATTTCGTGCCGCAGGGAATCTCGGCGGATCTGATCGCGACGCTGGACGGATTTTCGCGTGATGACGTCGATGCTTATGCGGTGCAAAGCCAGACGCGTGCGGCGCAGGCGTGGAGTTCCGGCCGTTTCGATCATTCCGTCATTCCGGTGAAGGATGCTCTGGGACAGACGATCCTTGCGCGCGACGAGCACATGCGCCCGGCAACCACAATGCAGTCGCTGGGCGCATTGAAACCCGCTTTCGCCGAAATGGGTTCGCTCGGTTTCGATTCGGTCGCCATTCAACGCTACCCGCAGGTAGAAGCGATCAATCATGTGCATCACGCCGGAAATTCCTCCGGCATTGTGGACGGGGCTGCCGCGGTGCTGCTTGGGTCGAAAGAAAAGGGCGAAGAACTCGGTTTGAAACCGCGGGCGAAAGTCAGGGCCTTCGGCTCGATCGGATCGGAACCTGCGATCATGCTCACCGCGCCTGCCGAGGTCAGCAAAAAAGTGCTGGCGCGCGCCGGCATGACGGAAAACGATATCGACCTGTTCGAGATCAATGAAGCTTTCGCGTCGGTGGTGCTGCGCTATCTGCGGGTGATGAAGCTTTCGCCCGACAAGGTGAATGTCAACGGCGGCGCGATCGCGATGGGTCATCCGCTGGGCGCGACCGGCGCGATGCTGCTGGGAACTGCACTGGACGAGCTGGAACGCCGCGGGCTGACCACGGCCCTGATCACCCTTTGCATTGGCGCCGGCATGGGCACCGCGACCATTATCGAAAGACTGTGACATGGAGCTGACGCAGTTCAAATGGGAACAGGACAGCGGCGGCATCGTCACGCTCACCTGGGATACGCCGGGCAAGCCGGTCAATGTTCTGTCGCTCGCCGCCGTCACTGAACTCGGCCGGGTCGCCGAGCGACTGGCAGAGGATGGCGCGATCAAGGGTTTGGTGATCACCAGCGCCAAATCCGGAAATTTCTGTGCCGGCGCCGATCTCGACGAAATGGCCGGAATTGCGGGCGGCGCGGGCGCCGATACTGTGAAAACGGCGTTCGATACCATGATGGGCATCCATCACGTGTTCCGCAAAATCGAGACCTGCGGCAAGCCGGTTGTCGCCGCCATCAACGGCACGGCGCTGGGCGGTGGTCTGGAGCTGACGCTGGCCTGCCACCACCGCGTGATGACGACCGATGCTTCGGCCCGGATCGGTTTTCCCGAAGCGCAAATCGGGCTGATCCCCGGGGCGGGTGGCACGCAGCGTCTGCCGCGCATGATCGGCGCCATGAATGCGCTGCCGCTGATGCTGGAATCGCGGCGGATCGATCCGGCGGCGGCGCTCGGGATCGGCATTGTCCAGCAAACAGTGGCGGCAGCCGAATTGCTGGCTGCCACCAAAGCATGGATCGCCGCCAACCCGCATCCGGTTGCGCCGTGGGACCGGCCGGATTTCCGCATTCCGGCAGGTGGTCCGTTTTCGAAATCCGGCGCGCAGGTGTTCACCGTCGGCAATGCCATGCTGAGAAGCCGGACTTACGACAATTATCCGGCGCAACGCTTCATCATGTCGGCGGTCTATGAGGGCCTGCTGGTCGATATTGATACCGCGTTCAAGATCGAAGCGCGCTATTTCGTCCGTGCACTGTTGTCGTCCAACAGCAAGGCAATGATTCGTACCCTGTTTCATTCCATGCAGGAGCTGGGAAAAGGCGCGCGCCGGCCGAAAGAAGTGGCGCGCACCGAAGTCCGGCGCCTGGGCGTCCTGGGTGCGGGCGTCATGGGCTCCGGAATCGCCTATGTCTCCGCGCTCGCGGGGATTGACGTGACGCTGATCGACACTACGGGGGAACGTGCCGAAGGCGGAAAGAATGCTGTTACGAAGCTGCTCGACCGCGAAATTTCACGCGGCCGGGCTACGCCCGCGCGCAAAGACGAAGTGCTCGGACGAATTCACCCGGAGACCCGGTTCGAGGCGTTGCGCGACGTGGACCTGGTGATCGAGGCGGTGTTCGAGGATCGCAAGGTGAAGGCGGAAGCGACGGAAAAGACCGACGCCTGCACGCCGGGCACGGCGATCTTCGGGTCCAACACGTCGACTCTCCCGATCACCGGACTGGCGCAGGCAAGCCGGCGGCCGGAAAGCTTCATTGGTGTCCATTTCTTTTCCCCCGTCGATCGCATGGGTCTGGTGGAGATTATCGTCGGTAAGCAGACGGGGGACCGGGCGCTCGCAACCGCCATCGATTACGTGGCGAAAATCCGCAAGACGCCGATTGTGGTGAATGATTCCCACGGCTTCTACACCTCCCGCTGCTTCGAGACCTTCACGCTGGAAGGCCTGACCATGTTGCACGAGCGGATCACGCCGCCGCTGATCGAGAATGCCGGCCGCATGGCCGGTATGCCGATGGGGCCACTGGAGGTTATGGATTCCGTCGGCGTGGACACCGGCCTGAAAATCTCGCGCGCCTACCGCGCGGAGATCCTGAAGAGCGAAAACCCCGGACCACAGGAGCAGATCATGGCCTGGCTGGTCGAGGAAAACGGGCGCAATGGCGTGAAGAACGGCAAAGGCTTTTATGACTATGATTCGCGCGGGAAGCGGCAGCGGTTGTGGCCGGGACTGTTTTCCTACGGCGCGACTTCCTGGCGGAACGACGCCGATCCAAAGGAACTGATGCGCCGTCTGCTGACCATTCAGGCGCTGGAAGCGGCGCGCTGTTATGAGGAGAATGTCATCACCGATCCGCGCGACGCAGATGTCGGCGCCATTCTCGGCTGGGGTTTTGCGCCCTTCACCGGCGGTCCGCTATCCATGATCGACACCATGGGCGCCGCCGCGTTTGTTGCGCAATGCGATTCTCTTGCCGGGAAGTATGGCGAGCGGTTCCGGCCCAACCGCGGTTTACGCGAAATGGCGAATTCGGGCGAAACCTTCTACGGACGCTTCGCCAAACGCAGAGCGGCATAGGCGCGTCAAACACATCTGCCCTTCAGTCCGCGGTTTGCGTGCATGAACTACAGGCGGGGCGGGCCCATGCGGCAGGACGCGAGGCCCGAGGTGTATCCCGCGCGATAATCCGGGTCTTTGTTGTATTGCGCGGCGTTCCGCATGTCTCTCGCGCCACCCGGATTGCCCTGTGTTGCCGCCGTCGCGCAGCCGTCACCGTAGCCCTGTTGGTATCCGGGGCTGTCCGTTTTGCTGTTCGCGCCGGCGCAAGCGGCGAGGGCGAGGGCGAGTGCGAGTAGAACGGCCGAAGGTAAAGGGATGATCTGCGGCATGGCAAGTTCCCCTCACCTTGCAGCGCCAGTGCGCAGTTGCCTTGCAACTGCGGGTGCTGCTTTCCTCTCCCTCAAGCTCAAGGGGAGAGGAGGTTTGCTAGAAGAAGCGCCAGACGACATAGATGTGACATAGGATGATCGTCAGGATCATCAAGGGAAAGGCGGTACGGTTGTAGCGCCAGAAGTCCATGATGACACCGCTGCGCTCTGCCACGCCGGCGACGGTCAGATTGGCCGCCGAGCCGATCAGGGTTCCATTGCCGCCCAAACATGCGCCCAGCGCGAGCGCCCACCAAACGGGGAGTACCGTGGTGTTTCCGCCGAGAGAGGGCGCAATGCTTTTCACCATCGGAATCATCGTAATCACGAAGGGAATGTTGTCCACCAGCGCAGAAAGGATGGCGCCTGCCCAAAGCAGAATCAGCGCGGTCTCTTCGACACTGCCACGCGTGGCGCCGACCAGCAATCGGCCGAGATAGTCCAGCAGCCCGGCCCGCGTGACGGCGCCCACGACCACAAACAGCCCGATGAAAAAAAAGATCGTCACCCAGTCCACTTCCTGGAACGCGTTGGTCACGGCTTCCGATTGTGCCTGGGACTTTTGCGGCAGCACGTCGCACATCAGCAGCACACCGGCCGCGAGCAGGGCGAGCGTACCGGCCTCCAGGTGCAGCGGGCCCGAGAACACCAGCGCCAGAATCAGCCCGGCGATGACGGCGAACGAACACGGCACCAGGCGGCGATCCGCAATCGCGGCTGCCGCGTTCATGGCCATCACATTGGCCCGGAATGCCGAGTCCGCGCGCAAATGCCGCCCCCAGATGAAATGCAGCACAACAATCTGCGCCACAAACACGACAACCACGATCGGACCAAGGGCGACCAGAAAATCGTCGAAGGAAAGGCCCGCGGCGGAGCCGATCAGAATGTTTGGCGGATCGCCGATCAGGGTCGCGGTCCCGCCGATGTTGCTGGCGAAGATTTCAGCAAACAGGAACGGAAACGGCGGTAGCGCCAGCTCGGTCGCGATCACCATGGTAACGGGCACGACGAACAGGACCGTCGTCGCGTTCGGCAGGACGGCCGAAATCAGGCCGGTGACGAGGGAGAGCACAGCGAGAATTCCGGCCGGCGAGCCACGCATCAGCTGGGCGGCGCGAATCGCGAAATAACCGAAGATGCCGCTCTTCTTTGTGATCCCAACGATGATCATCGTGCCGATCAGCAGCGCAAGCGTATTGAAGTCGATGGCGGCAATCGCGTCGGTTTGGGCAAGAAATCCGGCCGCGATGGCAATGGCGCCCGCGAGAATTGCAACCACCGCGCGGTTCAGCCGTCCGGTGACGATGAATCCGTATGCCACCACTAACAGCAGCGCCGGAAACAGCATGGCGCCGCCGGTCGCGGGAGCCGGCGTCACGGCGCTGGGCCCGGATGCGGTTCGATCAGGTGTCGCGCTGCGTCCCAGTAGGAGATCACGCCGATCAGCCTTTCCGTTTCGGGTTCCACGACGGGGATCGTGAGGTGATTGCGGCACAGCAGGCGGATCGCTTCGATCAGCGGTGTGTCGGGATAAACGCGGGCCGCTTCGCGATTGACTGCCCGGTTGAGCGGGCTGTCGCGCAGGCTGGCGAATTTCTGCCGCATCAGCCCGTCATCATCGCCGAGGAACTGCAGATTGGGCAGCAGATTGCCGATCACGGCGACCCTTGGGACCAGCAGCGCCAGCAGATCGAAGATGCCGAACAGCCCGACGAAGCGCCCGGACGCATCCACAACCGGGAGACTGACGCAGTGGTTGTCCACGATTTCCCGCGCGGCGTTGCCGATGGTGTCGTCTTCCCGCACCGATTTCGGATTGCGAATCATGATTTTTTCGCAGCTCATCGAGCAGCCGCTCCCCTCGCGCAGTCCCCAAAGTTGTTTAGACTATGTTTGCGATGCCACAGGCAAGCGATTGAGATGATCCGGTTGAAGTCCGCAGTTTATGTGCAGGCGCTGATCCGGCGGTGCGAGTCGGCAGGCGTTTCAGCATTTTTGGTGCGTCACGGTTCGGAAGAGGCTGGCGCGATTCTGATCAAGGTCAACCGTCTGGACGGCAGCTGCGTGGTGCTGTCGCAGGCCCGGCGCGACGAGGAAGCGGTTTGGCTTCGGCCGCTGGGCGAGACCAGCGATGAATCCCGCGCGGCTGAATATTTCGCGAGGCAGTTGCGCATCGACCCCGACCTCTGGATTGTGGAAATCGAGGACCGGCAGGGCCGAAGTTTCGTGACGGAACCGGTGATTTGAAGCACTCTGGGCTTGAGGTGCTGCTGGACGAAATCCGCGTCTGCAGCATCTGTGCGCCGCATCTCGCGGACGGAGTGCGGCCCGTTCTGCGCATCAGCCCGACGGCGCGGCTGTGCATCGCGGGACAGGCGCCGGGCCTCCGCGTCCACAACAGCGGTGTTCCCTATGACGACCGCTCGGGCGACCGATTGCGCGAATGGCTGGGGATTTCACGCGCGCTGTTTTACGACCAAAGCCGCGTCGCGATCATACCGATGGGATTTTGTTTTCCGGGCTACACCGAAGGTGGCGCGGACAAGCCGCCGCGCCCGGAATGTGTCCGGCAGTGGCACGACCGGTTGTTCGCCGCCGCGCCAAAATTCGACCTTGTTCTCGCCATAGGGGGTTACGCGCAGCACTATCATTTGAAGGGGCGCGAACGGAAAAGCGTATCGGATACCGTGCGCGCCTGGCGCGAATATGGTCCACTGACGATACCGTTGCCGCACCCTTCGTGGCACAACAATCATTGGCTGAAGCAGAACCCGTGGTTTCATTCGGAACTTATTCCCTTTCTCCGCGATTGCGTGGAGCGAATCCTCTTGGCCGGGTCCTGATCATGGGGTTGTTGTCCTTCACCGCGGCCTGTGTTCCACGCATTGCCGCGCAAGGGCCGGAGGCTCGCATCCCATCGATTGAGCGTGTGCAGGGGCCGGACATCCAGGGCGACCGTTACATCACCCGCGATGGTTTGCGCCTTGGCCTCAGGCATTGGGACGCGCAAAACCCGTTCGCCATTATGGTCGCGTTGCATGGGATGAGCGATTACTCGAACGCATTCGCCATGCCTGCACCCTGGTGGGCGCAACATGGCATTTCCACCTATGCCTATGACCAGCGCGGTTTTGGCCGTTCGCCCAATCCCGGCATCTGGCCTGGTGACGACATTCTTCGCCGCGACCTCAACGATTTCGTCGATGTCATCAAAACGCGCTTCCCCGGCCTTCCGGTGTTTGTGCTGGGCGAAAGCATGGGGGGAGCGGTGGTCATGACCGCATTTGCGTCCAAACATCCTCCGAATGCGGATGGCCTGATTCTGGTCGCACCGGCCGTCTGGAGCCAGAAGACGATGCCGTTGAGCTATCGCGTGGCTTTGTGGACGGTTTCGCACACGGTGCGCTGGGTGTCGCTCTCAGGTTCGGGTTTGAAGATCGTGCCGAGCGACAATCTTCCGATGCTGATTGCGATCGGCCGTGATCCGCTGTTCCAGAAGAGCGCGCGGGCCGATGCGGTGTACGGCCTGGTGAGCATTCTGGATGAGGCCTATGATTCCGCGGCAAAGCTGAACAAAGTGCCGTTGCTGCTGATGTATGGCGGCAACGATCAGATCATTCCGCGGCGGCCAACCGAGCAGGTGAAATCGCATTTCGGCCCGAATGCGACCGTGAAATTCTATCCGAAAGGCTATCACATGCTGCTGCGCGATCTCGACGGCGGGACGCGCTGGTCGGACATCGCGTTCTGGGTGGCAGAGCAGGCCCACATGCGAAGCGGCCCCCTGACCGCATCGACAGGCACGCCGGTTTCGCCGTAAACACCGTTTTGTCATCCCCCGGCGACACGCGACTGCGCCGGGAAAGGGACCATCAGTGGCGCGTCAGCGTCGCCAGAGAATCCTTTTCGCCGCGTGGACACGCGGCGGATGGGTTCCCTTGCCACGCGCCTGCGGTGCGTGCCGGGAATGACAGGTGAGCGGGGACGGCATGGTGCGTGAAATCGGGGTGTTCGTTGCGGTGGTGCTGATGTGGAGCGCCGTGCCCGCACCGGCGGCGGAATTGACCGTCGCGGAGCAGGGCTATCTGTTTGCGGGCGGTCATTACGTGAACGGGCCGGATGGCCGCTATCTCTCCGGTCAGGCCTATGTGGAATATCAGATTCCCGCGCACCGGACGCATCCGCTTCCAATCGTGATGATCGAGGGCGGCGGCCAAAGTGGCTCCAATTTCACTGGCACTCCGGACGGGCGCGAAGGCTGGGCGCAATTTTTTCTGGAGCAGGGCTACGCCGTTTACGTGATGGATCAACCCGGCCGCGGGCGCTCTGCGCTGCGCGCCGATTACGGTGAAACGATCCAGCGGCCCGCAAGCTGGGTCGAGCAGCGGTTCACCGCGCCCGAGCGGTCGAAACTGTGGCCGCAAGCCGTGCTGCACACGCAATGGCCCGGGAGCGGCATTGCCGGCGATCCGGTTTTCGATCAGTTCTATGCCGAACAGCTTCCCTCGATCGTGAGTTTCCCCGAACAGCAGGCGCTCAACCGCGATGCCGGCGTCGCGCTGCTCGACCGGATCGGCCCCGCCATAGTGCTGACGCATTCGCAATCCGGCGCCTTTGGCTGGCCGATTGCCGACGCGAGGCCGAATCTGGTGAAAGCGATTGCGGCCGTGGAGCCTTCCGGGCCGCCGGTGCACGACGTCGAGTTCAAGGGCGCGCCCGGCTGGTTCGCCGACGGGCCGCCGACAAAAGCCTGGGGACTGACGGCAGTGCCGCTGACCTATGACGGCGTCAGTTCGTCCGCCGAACTGAGTTTTGAACAACAGGCGAAAGCCGATGCGCCGGATTTGGTCCGCTGCTGGAAACAGCGGGAGCCTGCGCGGCAACTGTCGCATCTGCGGACCATTCCGGTTGCGATTTTCTCCTCCGAGGCCTCCTATCACGCGTCTTATGATCATTGTACGTCGCAATATCTGGCGCAGGCCGGCGTGAAGAACACATTCGTCCGGCTTGCTGCACGCGGTATCCATGGCAATGGTCACATGATGATGCTGGAGAAGAACAATCTGGAAATCGCGCGCGTGATCGCGGACTGGATCAACGAAACGGTGCGCTGATAATGGAAATGATTGCGTGACACGGATGCGGAAAATCAGAGTGCCGCGTCTGGCGACAGGTGCTTGCGTGCTGGCGGTTGGAACCGGATTGAGCGTCCCCGCCGCGGCGGACGGAATCGGGACAGCGGGCGAAGTGCTTCGCATCGCGCTACCCCTCGGGGCGGGCGCCATTTCACTCTTCCGGCAGGACTATGATGGCGTTCTGCAACTGGCGGTCTCGGAAGTCATTTCCGAAGGGGTGAGCTATGGGTTATCGCATGTAATCCGCGAGCAGCGGCCAAATCACTCCGACTGGCATTCCTTTCCCTCGGATTCGACCGCCGTTGCGTTTTCCGCGGCAAGCTACCTGCAGGTCCGCTATGGCTGGAATTACGGATTGCCCGCTTATGCGCTTGCGGCATTCGTCGGCTATTCGCGCATCGAGGCGAAGGAGCATCATTGGCAGGACGTGCTGGCCGGTGCCGCCATCGGCTGGGGTGCGAGCGAACTGACGACTGTGCGGTACAGGGGGCTCGCGATTACTGCCTCGCCGGGTTTCGAGGGCCGGCCGCTCGGTTTTTCAATCGCCGCGAACTGGTAATGATTTTTCTTCTCACATCTGCGCAGGGCGATCGCATATCCCAGGACTCGGCTGCCCCGTGCGGTGAGAATTATGTACCTCGCAAGCCAGCCACAGGATTTGACCGTTGACGCATCCGTATTGCCCCGGAAGCGTTTTGATGCTGCAATCATCGTCGGGCAAGGGCGGTTAGTTTTGTGTCAGACAACCGGACAAAAGCGTTTGATTACCGCGAGCGCGCTGAGGAACTCCGCAGGACTGCTGACGGAATGACGAGTGAAGATGTCCGAAAGAAGTTGGTGGCTGCGGCGGACGCGTATGAGCGCATGGCCGACAAGATCGACCCCCCCCCGAAACCGATCTGATCCGCCTCTTTTTCTCCCCGTGGGTTCCGGCCCATTCTTCGCGATCTCGCGTCGCGCCCGGATGCGCGTGCCTCCCCCGTAAACGCAGGTCTGTCGCTTTTGCACTCCGCGCGGATTTGCCAAGTCACGCTCGACCACCGCACTCCACCTGCCCCTTATGAAGGGGTCAAAAAGGCGAAGCTTTTTTGCGTGCGGGGAAAGCT
>JANWHR010000114.1 GCA_025450355.1 Micropepsaceae bacterium | reverse complement strand
GGCGACGCTGCCGCGCTCATTCTTCTCGTGGGAAGACATGGTTGGGCCGAACAGGGCCGGATTCTTCCCCTATACGCCGGCAACCAACCTGCTCTATGGCCTTGTCGAAGCGATCGACATGCTGCACGAGGAAGGATTGCCGCGTGTCTTCGCGCGTCATCAGCGCCACGCGGAAGCAACGCGGCGGGCCGTGCGCGGCTGGGGACTCGAGATTCTGTGCCGCGACCCGAAGCACTATTCGGCCACGCTCACCGCGATTCTGATGCCCGCGGGCCACGACTCCGATGCATTCCGGAAACTGGTACTGGACAATTTCGACATGTCGCTGGGCGCCGGCCTGTCGAAGCTGACCGGCAAGGTTTTCCGCATCGGTCATCTCGGCGACACCAACGATCTGACGATTCTCGGCGCGCTCTCCGGCGTTGAAATGGGCCTGCAACTGGCGGGCGTCCCGCATCGGAAAGGCGGCGCGCAGGCGGCGATGGACTATCTGGCCGATACCGCCGGTTCGCTAATCCGAAGCGCGGCCGAGTAGCGGGGGAACCCATGAAAAACTGGTTCAAGTGCACCAATCTCGTCCTGGTGCTGCTCTGCGCCATGTATTTCATCACCTATATCGTGCGGCAGAGCGTCAGCACCGCCATGCTCGACATCCGCCCGGAATTTGGCCTCTCGAACACCGAGGCGCTCTTCATCTTCTCGGTATTTGGTTATCCCTATCTCCTGTTCCAGATCATTGGCGGCATGACGGCGGATCGTTTTGGTCCGCGCAAGACACTGTTCGTCAGCGGCCTCGTCTGGGCCGGAGCGACGGTCGTCACCGGCCTTGCCACCGGCTTTGCGACCCTGGTGCTTGCGCGCGTCGTCATGGGTTTCGGGGTCGGCGCCACGCTCCCCACCGCGACGCGGGCGATGCAGCATTGGGTCGAGTCGCGCAAACGCGGCTTTGCCCAGGGCACCACCCATGCCTTCTCGCGCCTCGGAAATGCGCTCACGCCCGTTATGACTGTGGCGCTGATGGCGGCATTCACCTGGCGTGGTTCATTTGTAGTGACGGGCCTGATCGGCTTCGCCTGGGTCGCGGTCTGGTGGTGGTATTTCCGCGACGATCCGCGTGAACACCATTCCATCACGCGGGAAGAGCTTGCAATATTGCCGCTGGCGCCAAAAGGCCCGAGACCACCTGTTCCCTGGGGTCCGCTTGTCGCGCGCATGTGGCCGGTGACGCTGACCTATTTCTGCTACGGCTGGTGTCTGTGGCTGTATCTCAGTTATCTGCCGGTATTCTTCAAGGACACATTCTCACTCAGCAACAGCAACGCCGCACTGTTCTCCACGATCGTCTATTTCATTGGCGCGATCGGCAACACGACGGGCGGAATGATTTCCGACCGCATTCTGCGGCGCACACGGAATGTCCGCTTCTCCCGCATTGTGGTGACGGCGACCGGCTTCACCGGCGCGCTGCTCTGGCTTGTTCCGATCATCTATGTGCATGACATGACGACCGTCGCGATCTGCCTTTCGGGCGGCTTCTTCTTCGCCGAAAGCACCATTGGCCCAATGTGGGCGATCCCGATGGACATTGCGCCGAAATATTCCGGCACGGCAGCGGGCCTGATGAATTCGGGCTCCGCGCTCGCCGCCATTCTCTCGCCGCTGGTTGCGGGTGTGGTGACGGACTTCACCGGGGATAAACAGCTTCCGTTCATACTCGCGATCGGCGTGCTGATGATTGGCGCGCTGAGCTCGTTCCTCATGCACCCCGAACGCCAGTTCTCGGAGGAAGCCATCCCCTCCGCCGCCCCAGCCCCCGCGGAATAAAAAACAAAGCTCTCGTCCGCAAGAACGACGAGTATTTCGCGCGGAACATGTATGCGGAATGGACCGGCAGTCACGCTCGCCTCCATAGTCCCAATTCCAATCGAGTCACGGGAATTTGCATCTTATAAACATTTTGTTTATATTGGCGTCTGTGATACGTTCATTTGCGGACGCCAAAACGAAGCGTTTCTTCGACAGTGGGAAATCGCGTCGCCTTGCGCCAAATATCGTGAAGCGAACGATGATGCGCCTCAAACAATTGCACGCTGCAACCCGTCTGGATGACCTGCGGATGCCGCGTCAAATCGTCTGGAGGCCCTCAAGGGCGAATTAGCCGGTAAACACAGCATCCGGATCAATGATCAGTGGCGCGTGTGCTTTCGTTTCCAAGACGGCGATGCTTACGAAGTTAAGATTTTGGATTACCACTGAAGGTGCATGAAATGGCGGGAAACGATCTGATAATCCACCCTGGTGAATTCCTGGCGGAGATTCTGCGCGACCTGAGAATGTCTCAAGCGGAATTCGCCCGCACGATTGGCCAATCCTCCATGCGCATTTCACACATCATTCGTGGTACCCGTCCCGTGACCGCGGAGTTGGCGCTCCAGTTCGGGAAAGCGTTCAGGCAGTCCCCGGAATACTGGTTGAACCTCCAAGCCTCGTATGACCTGGCACGCGCGCGGAAAGCCGCTGGCCGCAGTCTGGAACGCATCCCGATGATCGCCCCTGCGGAGTAACGCATGACCTGTCATACCCGAACGAAGTGGTATGCATGACCCTGGGTCCCGGCTCTCGCCGCGTTTCGCGGCTGGCCGGGCTGACAGGTTTTAGCGGACCACCATCAGCGTGAAGGGCCAGACATAGGCCTGCAATGTCACGAAGATTCCGACGAGGACCGCGAGCGCGATGGACTGCTTGAAGACAAAGCGCAGGATCGAGCTTTCATGCCCGTACCAACGGGTCGCGGTGGAGGCGACAACAATCGATTGCGCGTCGATCATCTTCCCCATGACGCCGCCGGATGAATTCGCCGCCGCCATAAGTATCGGCGAGAGTCCCAACTGCTGCGACGTGATCCTCTGCAGACTGCCGAACAGCACATTGGACGCGGTGTCGGAGCCGGTGAGCGCAACGCCGAGCCACCCCAGCAAGGTGCCGAAAAACGGATAGAGAACTCCGCTGCTGGCAAAAGCGAGACCGAGCGTCGCGTCCAGTCCGGCATAGCGGGTGAGCGTGCCAAGCGCGAGCATGGCCGAGATGGTGATCAGGGAAAAGCGCACCACCCGAATGGTCTCGAAATAGGATTTCACCATCTTGCGGGGCGAGTAGCCCATGAAAACGGCCGAGATCAGCGCGGAGAGCAGAATCGCCGTACCGCTGTAAGAAAGAAAGGTGAAGGTGAAAACCGCGGCTTCCGGCGTCGGTGTGGCCACCACAGGTGGGACCCGGTTGATGAGGTTATGCAGTCCCGCCACCTGAAATGAGGGCGAGAACAGGCCGTTGAGCACGCCTTTCACCGAATCCGTGCCCCAGATCCACAGCACGGCACAGAGGATCAGCCAGGGCATCCACGCCTTCACCAGCATCGTGGTGCTGGGCCTTGCGTGATGCTCTACCGGAGGGGCCGGCATGGTGGCGTGTGAATCGTCATGCACGCGCAGCGCCGCCGAAGTCCAGATTTTCGCCGGCTGCCAGACCAGGAGAAAACCTCGCAGCACCACCAGGCAGATCACCGAGGATGCGATGGAGGCGAGCCAAGGGTTGGCAAAATTTGAGATCAGATATTCGGGCAGTGCAAAAGAAATTCCGCACACCAGAATGGGCGGGATGACGCCCTTTGTCCCGCGCCAGCCCGCAAAGGCCCAAATTACCCAAAACGGCACCAGCAACGCGAACAGCGGCAATTGGCGCCCGACCATGGCGCCAAGCTGATAGGGATCGAGTCCGGAGGACGCAGCCAATCCCACGATCGGCGTACCCAGCGCGCCGAAGGCAACGGGCGCGGTGTTGGCGATCAGCGACAGGCCAGCCGCCGCAAGCGGTGAAAACCCGAGGCCCATCAGAATCGATCCGGTCACCGCGACCGGCGTCCCGAAGCCTGATGCGCCTTCAAAGAAGGCCCCGAAAGCAAAAGCAATCAGCAGGAGTTGCAGGCGCCGGTCCGGCGTGATGTCGCCGATGGAGCGCTGCATGATCGCGAACCAGCCTTTTTCCACCGTCAGCCGGTAGAGAAAAATCACGTTCAGGATGATCCAGCCGATGGGGAAAAAGCCGGTCAGCGCACCCAGCGCAACCGCACGCAGCGCCATGTTGGACGGCATTCCGAAGCCAAGGACCGCTATCACAACCGAGACCGCAAGCGCGACCAATGCCGCGATATGAACCTTGATCTTGCCCGTTGCGATCAGGATCAGCAGAAAACCCGCCGGCACCGCCGCCGCGAGCGTCGAAAACACCGCGTTGCCAAACGGATCGTAACCCTGATTCCACATGGGCGCCCCTCTGTCTTTTTCTTACCCCCTCACCCGGCGCGCCACCGCGCCGGTGCTGCGCACCGTCGGGCGCGCCGCCCTCTCCCTCAAGGGGGAGAGGGAGGATTGTTTGGCACTCTTCGCATTTTGACGCGCCGGGTAAAGGCCCCACACGGATCAATTGTGCTAAGAACCGCCGCATGATCGACCTTCCCGCACCGGACCGGCAGGTAATCGCGCGGCGTGACCAAATCGCCGCAGCGCTGAAGGCGATCGTCCCGGACGGGGTAGCGTCCGATCCGGCGAGCTTACGCGCCTTTGACCGCGACGCGCTGACCGCCTATGCGCAGCTTCCGCTGGTCTGCGTACTCCCGGCGACAGCCGAACAGGTCAGCGCAGTATTGAAATTCGCGCAGCGGGAGGGGTTGCGCGTCGTCCCGCGCGGGGCGGGCACATCGCTCTCCGGCGGCGCCCTGCCACTGGCCGATGGCATCCTGCTCGGGCTGTCGCGGATGAACCGGATTCTCGAACTCGATTACGACAATCGCTGTGTCGTGGTTCAGCCCGGCGTCACCAATGCCGCGGTCACCCGGGCGGTCCAGGCCAGGGGTTATTATTACGCCCCCGACCCGTCCAGCCAGATTGCCTGCACCATCGGCGGCAATGTGGCGGAAAATTCCGGCGGCATTCACTGCCTGAAATACGGCCTGACGACGCACAATCTGATGGGCGTTGAGCTTGTCCTGATCAATGGTGAACGTTTGCGAATCGGCGGCAAATTCGCCGGCGCAGGCGGGCTCGATCTGCTCGGCATTATCTGCGGCTCCGAAGGGCTGCTCGGTATCGTCACGGAAGCTACCTTGCGCATCCTGCCGCGGCCGCCGGTCACGCGCACCCTGCTGATTGCGTTTTCCGGCGCATCCGCTGCGGGACGATGCGTGGCCGGGATCATTGCCGCGGGGATCATTCCGGCAGCCCTCGAATTCATGGACCGGCGCTGTATCGATGCGGTTGAGCGATTCTGCGCCCCCGGCTATCCGCCGGACGCCGAAGCGATCCTGATCGCCGAACTGGACGGCATGCCGGCCGAAGTCGCGGACCAGTGCCGCGACCTTTCGGGCATCGCCGGGCAGTGCGGCGCCACCGCCATCCGCGGTTGCGCCGATGAAGCGGAACGCGCCCGCGTCTGGTCGGGGCGCAAAGCTGCGTTCGGCGCCATGGGACGGCTCAAACCCGACATGCTGTGCATGGACGGCACCATTCCGCGTGCCGCGCTGCCCCAGATGCTGGAAAAGATTTCCGCGCTGTCAGACCATTACGGCCTGATCTGCTGCAATGTCTTCCACGCGGGCGACGGCAATCTGCATCCGCTCATCGTCTTCGACTGCATGAAGGAGGGCGAACTGGAACGCGCGGAAGCGTTCGGGGCCGACATTCTGAAATTGTGCGTCGAAATGGGCGGCGTGCTCACCGGCGAACACGGCGTTGGCGTCGAGAAGAAGGCGTTGATGGGCGAGATGTTCTCGGATGCCGATCTCAATCAGCAGCAGCGGCTCAAATGCGCCTTTGATGCCGCATCGCAGCTCAATCCCGGCAAGGTCTTTCCGGTGCTGCACGCCTGCGTCGAGCTTGGCCGCATGCATGTGCGGGACGGACGTGTGCCTTTTGGCAACCTGCCCCGGATGTGACAGTGCAGAGATTTTCGCCGGCCAGTGAGCGCGAAGCCTGTGCGATTGTGCGTGAGGCCGCCGAAATGTCGCAGCGCATCGAGATCGTTTCCGCTGGAACCAAGCGGGATCTGGGCCGATCCGTTGGCGCAACCGCCATTCTCGACATGAGCCGAATTGCGGGCGTCGTGGACTATCGTCCCGAAGAACTTGTCTTTACCGCAAAAGCCGCCACGTTGCTCAGCGAATTCGAGGCGATGCTTGCGGCACGCAATCAGATGGCTGGCTTCGAACCTGCCGATTGGGCGCCGCTGTTCGGCGCGGCGGCGGGAAAGCAGACTCTCGCGGGGGTGGTGGCGGCGGATGTCTGCGGTCCACGGCGCGTGAAATATGGCGGCGTGCGCGATCATGTCATTGGCTGCCGCTTCATCAATGGCGCGGGCGAGCTGATCCGCGCCGGCGGACCGGTCATCAAGAACGTCACCGGCTTCGACATTCCGAAGCTGATGTGCGGCGCTTTTGGCACCCTGGGCGTGCTGACCGAACTGACTTTTCGCGTGCTGCCGCGGCCGCAGAACGCGGCCACTCTGGTGCTGCGCGACTGCGCGCCGCACGCGGGTCTTGCGGCGCTGATCGCCGCGGCACAGCTTCCCGTCGAAGCAAGCGGGCTGGCGTATTGCCCGCATGACACGACTCCTTACAGCGGCGCGTTCATCCGCGTGGACGGCACAACCGCAGCCGTTTCGGAAAAGCTCGGCCTCCTGAAACAGCAGTTTCACGCCCTGGATTTTACAATGCTGGACGCTGTGGAAACGGATCAACTGTTCCGAACAATTGGCGACGGATCGGTGATCGGCGCAGATGGAGACATCTGGCGGCTGTGCGTCCCACCTGCGGCTGCCGCCAAAGCGATTGCGCGCGCCGGCGCGGACGTCTGGTATGCCGATTGGGGTGGCGCACTCCTCTGGCTCCGGATGCCGGCCACCGCTCAATCCGCAGAAAAGCTCCGCGCCATCGCCGCCGAACTCGGCGGTCACGCCACTTTGTTTCGCGCCTCAGCCGAAGCGCGGAGCACAATCGGCGTATTCGAACCCGAGCCGCCCGTCCGCGCCGGTTTGACCAAAGCTCTCAAACAGGCTTTCGATCCTCACAACATTCTCAATCCCGGACGCATGTTTCCATATCTGTAATGCGCACCAGCTTCCGCTCCGAACAACTTACCGATCCGCATCTGCGCGATGCCGAGAGAGCGCTGCGCACCTGCGTGCATTGCGGTTTCTGTACCGCCGCCTGCCCGACCTATGTGCTGCTGGGCGACGAGCGCGATTCTCCGCGCGGACGCATCATGCTGATGCAGCAGATGCTGGAAAGCGGCGCCGCGCCCAACGCGGAAACCGTGCGCCATCTCGACCGCTGCCTGTCCTGCCTCGGCTGCCGCAGCGCCTGCCCTTCAGGAGTCGATTATGCCGCGCTGATCGATCAGTCGCGCATCCATATCGAACAGCACTACCGGCGGCCATTGTCCGAACGGCTGTTCCGCAATTTTCTGCTCTTCGTGCTCACCCGGCCATCGCTGTTCGCGACGCTTTCGGCCACCGCGCGCGTCCTTGCTCCCATCGCAGCACATCTGCCCGGCCGCCTCGGCGCCATGTCGCGCAAAGCTGTGTCATCCCCGGCGATCGTCGCGGAGCGACGTGAGGGAAGGGGACCTATCCGCCGCGTGTCCACGCGGCGAAACGATTCTTTTGGCGCGCCGGTGCACGCCCGATGGATTCCTTTCCCCTCGCCGCTTCGCGGCTCGGCCGGGAATGACACCCGCGGTGATATGCCGGTGACAAACCGCATCCTGCTCCTCCCCGGCTGCGTCCAGCGCGTGCTTGCGCCCGAAATCGACCGCGCAGTCACCAACGTTCTCGCCCGCGAAGGCAAACAGGTCGAGCCATTGCCCCGCGCCGGCTGCTGCGGCGCGCTCGCCTTCCACCTGGGCAAAGCTGCGACCGCGAAGCAGCACGCACGCGCCATCATCCGCGCCTGCGAACGGGCCGGACGGAACGGCCCTGTCGATGCGGTTCTGATTTCCGCCAGCGGCTGCGCCGCCTTTCTGAAGGATTACGCCAAGCTGTTCGCGGACGAACCGGAATGGCAGGCGCGCGCCACAGCGGTCGCCGAAAAAGCCCGCGATTTTGTCGAACTTGCTACGCCCGCCGCCGCGCCTTCGCCCGCTGCCGCCGATGCGCCCCTCATCGCCTTTCACCCCCCCTGCTCACTGCAGCACGGACAGGGCATTTACGGACGCGGCGAAGAACTGCTGCGCGCCGCCGGGTTCAGGCTCGCGGCGATTCCCGATGCGCATCTCTGTTGCGGATCGGCCGGAAGTTACAGCCTGTTGCAGCCCGAAATCGCTCAACGCCTGCGCGACAAAAAACTCGCCGACATCAGATCGACCGGCGCCGCCGCCATCGTCTCCGACAACATCGGCTGCCTCTCGCACCTGGCCGGCGACCTGCCCGTCCTGCACATCGCCGAAGCGCTCGAGTGGGCGCTCAATCCGTCCGCTGACGGAATAACTCAAGCTTCCGCAGCACCGGTTCGTCGCTGACGCGCAGCAGAATTGCGTTTTCGCCGGCGCAGTGGCTGTGGTGCCGCCATGCCGGGACTGCAATCACATCGCCGCGCGACCAGGCAAAGCTTTCGCCGTCGATCACCGAAATACCGGTACCCCGCGCCACCGCGTAAATATTGTTTGCGGTGGTGCGGTGGGGCATCGTTTCGATGCCCGCCTTGAGCAGCAACATGTATAACGAGATTGTCGCCATGGCGCGATCGCCGAGCGCAATCTGTATTGCATAGGGGGTATCTGGTGTTTGGGGCGCGCTCTCAAGCCGCGCGACCGTGTCAGTCCACGCGAACCGCATCGTCGATTCGGTGGCAACCTCTGCCACGGGCTCGTAAACTTGCGGATGGGGTTCAAAAAACATTGGCTCCAGCGCATGGATCAGCGGTGTGTCGAGAAAATCGATCCAGTAAGCGGGCACCGGGGATTCATTTCCATGACCGTGCCAGTGCCAGTTCGGCGTCAGCAGAACATCGCCTGGCCGCATCGGCAGTTTGACGCCATTCACGATGGTATAGGCGCCCTCTTCCGCGTCCAGGATCAGCCGCAACGCGTTTGGTGTGTGGCGGTGCGAGCGCGCTTTCTCCTGCGGCAGGATCATCTGATAGGCCGCAAGCAGCGTGCGCGTTGTCGCGTAATCATTCCCCGGAACAGGATTGAACAGGATCAGATTGCGCCGTTCAGCCAATTCCGTGTTGATCAACCGCCCTGCCGCGTCCAGGGCCGCCTTGGCCTCATCATAGCGCCAGCGGAATGGCACAAATGTCTTCCGCGGTTCATCCCATAGCGACGGCGTTGGCTTGTTCCACCCCGCTCCCACGCTCAGGGGCCGCAGCAGCGAATACAGCTCATCCAGACTGCCCGCGCGCGCAAGATTGGAGGGTGAAACTGTTTTCGTCATGCGGCGCCCCGCACGATGTCGATGATCTGCGCCGGATCCGCCGGATTCACATCACCGCGCCAGCACACATGGCCGTCTGGCCGCACCAGCACCAGGCGATTGCCATACAAACCGAAAATCTCCTCAGAGGCGATCTCGACGATTTCCAATGGCAATGTTGCGCGGCGTGCCGCCTCGCGCCACGCTCCGGCATCGGGCGGATTCGGCCCCCGGCGCAACAATACAAACCCGCGCCCGAAGAGATCGAGCGTGGATCGCCCACCGGCGAGCCAGGCGTGCGGCGCGCGGTGTCCGGGCCGCGCCGTGTGCTGGTACGCCGTCACCTCGTCGGGTGGTTCGGGCGTGCCATCCGGCACGATGATTGGCGATCCGCCATAGCGGTAGCCCAGGTGAATCCCGATCGAAAACCATTCGCGCCTCATCATTTCAGTATACGCACGGCCAAAACCTTTGCGTGCCGCGTCGCCCGCTCCGCCGGAAACAAACGCTTCCGCCGGCGGCTTCATGTCGCGCGGCGACAGCATGCGCCGAAGATTCCCGCTCGCCTCGCGCACGTTCCGGACCGCCACCGGCCGCCGTTCGACGTCATAAGATTCAAGCAGATTCTTCCCTCCCCAGCCCTGCAATACCGCCGCGAGCTTCCATCCAAGATCGACCGCGTCCTGAATTCCCATATTCATGCCAAAGCCACCGGTGGGCGAGGTCAGATGCGCCGCATCACCTGCGATAAAGACACGCCCCGACGAAAACCGCTCCGCCACCAATTCGCGGCGCACCCATGGCATGATCGAGAGAATCTCGAAGTCGAACGGCCGTCCAAAAGCCGTGACGATCGCCGCCCGCACTTCCTCGTCACTGTAGCTGCGCTTTTCTTCGCTACCGACGATGGAAAAACGGAACCGATCGCGCCCGTCGATCGCAACGATCGTGGCGAACGTCCCTTCCGGCCGGATGATGATGAAGCGGTAGAATTCGCCCTTGTCGTGCAGGTGATTGAATCCGGGGCAGCGGAAGATCGCATTGGTGGTGTAGGTCAGCGCCGGAT
>JANWHR010000113.1 GCA_025450355.1 Micropepsaceae bacterium | reverse complement strand
TACGATCCGGCCGCTTTTTGCCACGCTGCCCGGCGTGTCTGCGCCGCCGCCATTTGGCAGCGGCCCCCGCAGCATCGTTGTCAATCTCGATCCGGAACGGCTGCAGGCCTACAATGTTTCGGCGCAGGACGTGGTCGCGGCGATCGCAAATGCAGAAACGATCAGCCCATCGGGCAACATCGAGCTCGATGGGCTTTATCCGATCGTTCCGGTCAATTCGATCGTGCGTGACGTCAGAGATCTGGAAAGCGTTGCAATCAAGCCCGGCAGTTTTCCAGGGGTGTTTGTGCGCGACATCGCGCGCGTCACGGATTCATCGGATATTCCCACCAGCATCGCGCTGGTGAACGGACGTCCCACCGTTTACATCCCGGTCACCAAACGCGCCGATGCATCCACGCTGTCGGTGGTCGGTCTCGTCAAGGCCAACATGGCGAAATTTCTGGCAGCGCTGCCGGAAGACGTAACCATCAGCTACGTTTTCGATCAGTCGCCATTCGTAACGGGCGCGATCACAGGATTGACCATCGAAGGGCTGCTCGGGGCAGTCCTGGCCGGCATCATGGTCCTGTTGTTTCTGCGCGATCCGGGTAGTGCGCTGATTGTCGTGCTGAACATTCCTATCGCGCTGCTCGCGGCGGTACTGGCGTTGTGGGTTAGTGGACAAAGCATCAATCTGATGACTCTGGGAGGACTTGCGCTCGCGGTTGGAATTCTCGTGGACATGTCGACCGTCGCCGTCGAAAACGTCCACACCCACCTCGCGGCCGGTCAGGGCATTGGCCGTGCCGTTTCCGACTCCGGCCGTGAAGTTGCGATGCCGCTGCTGATCGCCATGCTGTGCGTCGTCGCCGTATTCTTACCGTCTTTCGGCATGGAAGGCCCGGCGCGCGCGCTTTTCCTGCCGCTGTCGCTCGCGGTCGGCTTCTCCATGGCTGCGTCCTGGCTTCTGGCGAGCACGATCGTCCCTGTCCTTGCAGTATGGACGCACAAGGATGGTGCAGCGCGCACACATGCGCCACCTCGCATATTTCAGATGCTCCAGTCCGCCTATGCCAGCGCCGTGAAGTTTGTCCTCGTTGCGCGCTGGCTGACGGCGCCGATTTACCTTGCCGTGACTGCGCTGATCGTGATCGTGCTGCTGCCGCAACTCGGGACGGATATCTTTCCAAGGGCCGAAACCGGTCAGTTGCAGATGCGGATTCGCGCACCGGCGGGTACGCAGCTCGAGCGTACCGAGGCGTACACCCAGGAGGTTCTAAAGCTCATCGGGAGCGAAGTTGGAGATGCCAATGTCGGCACCTCATTGGCTCTGATTGGTGTCCACGGATCTGCCTATCCCATCAACTTCATCTATCTGTGGAACAGCGGCCCGCAGGAAAGCGTGCTTCAGGTCGAACTGAAGAACATATCGGGCGCCAATGCCGATGCTCTCAAGGAAAGACTTCGCCGCCGGATCGCCAATGAAATGGAAGGTGTCGAGGTTTCCTTCGAACCCGCTGACATCGTCAGCCGGGTGATGAGTTTTGGTGCGTCCACTCCGGTCGAAGTCGCCGTCAGCGGTCCGAATCTCGACAACGATCGTGCCTTCGCTGACCGGGTCCGCGAGAAACTCAGTGTACTGACTTCGTTGCGCGATGTTCAATTTGGGCAGCCGCTCGACTATCCCACGGTGGATGTCGCCCTCGACCGTGAACGCGCCGGCGTTTTGGGTATCACCACGAACGACGTGTCGCGCGCGCTCGCACCGGCAACTTCGTCGAGCCGATTCACGCAGCCGCTCTATTGGGCCGCTCCGAACACCGGCATCGCCTACCAGGTGCAGGTGGAGGTCCCACAACAGGAGATGACCTCCATTGAGGACGTCAAGGGTATCCCTGTGACCGGCGAAAATGGCGCATCGACGCTGTTGCGCAACGTCGCCAACGTGCAAACCGGCACGATGGTTGGAGAATACGACCGGTACAACATGGATCGTATGGTTACCGTAACGGCAAATATCGAAAATGCGGATCTGGGGCACGTCGCGGCACAAGTCGAACGGGTGATCGCGCAGTTGGGCAAACCGCCCGCACGCGTGAGCGTCACGATGCGCGGTCAGGTCCAACCCCTCAACGATCTTCTCATGGCGTTGCGATCAGGACTGGCGTTCGCAGTTGTCGTGATATTCCTGCTTCTCGTGGCGAATTTTCAGTCTGTGCAGCTGGCACTCGTTGCAATCTCTACAACTCCGGCGGCGCTGGCGGGTGCGGCCCTGGCGCTTTGGCTATGGGGAAGCACGCTCAATCTGGAATCCTTCATGGGCGCGATCATGGCTGTGGGCGTCGCAGTGGCGAACGGCATTCTGTTGGTGACCTTCGCGGAGCGGAGCCGCGTCGCCGGCAAGTCTTCCAGGGAAGCGGCTGCGGACGGGGCCGTGAGCCGCCTTCGTCCCATTCTGATGACAAGCTTCGCAATGGTTGCGGGAATGCTGCCGATGGCGATCGGGTTCGGTCAAGGCGCAGAGCAAACCGCGCCACTTGGCCGCGCAGTTGTTGGAGGGCTTTCCGCCGCGACCATGGCAACGCTCCTGGTGCTGCCGGCAATTTTCGCGATCGTGCGCGCGAAAGCGGGCCGCCGTTCGATATCGCTGGACCCCGACGATCCGGCCCGTTCGTCCGTTGCATGATGGTTGGAGACGTAGTTTTGCGCAGAATATTGCAGATCGGGAGCATCGGAGCAGCGATCATTGCCGTCTCCGGCAGTTATTTGCTTCTTCGTTCCCCGGCGTCCGACGCGAGCGCCACCCCCGCGCAACCTGCAGCGATCGCAACAGTGCAGACAACCCGCCCGGTGCGCGCCGATATAGGCCAAAGCTTCAATACAAACGCCTCGATGGAAGCCTACGAAACGGTGGATCTGTATCCGAAAGTATCCGGCTACCTTTCAGAAGTTCGCGTTGACATCGGAGAACGCGTAAAGGCCGGTGAGCTGCTGGCGCTTGTCAGTCTTCCGGAAACGGAAAAGCAGCTTGCCAGGCCGAAGCAACGATTGCCTCAAAGCGCGCAAATCTCGCACTCGCGCAACTGACTCTCAAGCGGCAGGACGGCTTGCTGCGCATTCAGGGGACGTCGGAGCAAACCTACGAGGAGGCGAAGGCAAACGCGGCGGTTGCAGCGGCGGATCTTGACCTCGCCATCGCCAATGCAGATGAGATTCGAACAACGCTCGCGTACACGAAGATCATCGCCCCCTTTGATGGCGTTGTCGCGAAGCGGGTGGTCAATCGCGGCGATTTCGTGCAGGCGGCGACCGCAGGACGTACAACCCCGCTGTTCACGGTTCAACGCGTTGATCTCATCCGCATCTTCTGCAATGTGCCTGAATCCGATGTCCCGAGTCTGCGTGTCGGACTTTCCGCCAGCATCAGACCTTATGGTTGGAAGCAGCCGATTGCCGGCAAAGTCACTCGTTTCGAGGGGCGCCTCGATCCGCAGACGCGGAATATGCGGACGGAAATCGATGTTCCCAATCCCGGCAATCGTCTTTATCCGGGGATGTATGCGCAAGTCGCGCTGGAAACCGTGGTTCACCACAATGCACTGACGTTGCCCGCATCGGCGATTGGCACAGATGGCAGTGGAAGATTCGTGTACGCGGTCCAGCAGGGCCGGATTGTCCGCCAGCCGGTCCAGACCGGTATGTCCGATGCGGGGGTCGCGGAGGTTGTTGGTGGACTGTCCGGGGATGAACTGGTCTTGTCGTCCGTTCAGGGCGCCCCGGCGCCAGGCACAACCGTGAAGGCCGTGCCGCACATATAAAAAATCGCGCTTCTCAATTGGCGGCGGTGCGTGCGGTGTTTTCGGCCGGTGGTGGGGCGGACAGCCGCACCACGTCGCCATTGCCGATGGAATCCGGCGGATTGTCGATCACCAGATCCGTCGCGCCAAGTCCGGAGTTCAGCCGCACCGTCGGACCCAGATCCTCTTCAACCGTGACGGTCTTCAGCACCACGTGGTTTTCAGGATTGACCGTCGCGACACGCAGGCCATCGCCGCGGAATAGCAGGGCGCTGGCCGGTACGCTCACTGTGCTTGCCGGTGTGGGCAGATCAAAAGTCACCTGCGCATATTCGCCCGGTTTCAGTTTTTCCGCGTTGTTGTCGGCATCAAGTTCGACCAGCAGCGTGTTGGTCTGGCCATCGATCGAATTGGACGTCGAAACCAGATGGGCGGGGAACTTCTGCCCCGGATATTCCGGTAGCGTGAGTTGCGCGGTCAGATTGCCCTCAATCAGCGCGGAATAATTCTGCGGCACCTGAACATAGACGCGGATTTTGTGCAGGTCGGCCACCGAGAACAGCAGTGAACCGCCCGATCCCGAGCCGGTGTTCACCAGCGCGCCAATGTCGGTTGCGCGCTGCGTCACCACGCCGTCAAACGGCGCCGTGATATGGGCAAAGGCCTTGGTCGCCACCAGCCGGTCCAGATTGGCTTTCGAGGAAACTTCGGCCGCGGTTTTGACCTGAAGGTCGGCGGATTTGTTGTCCGCATCCTGTTTGGCGACCGCGCCGATCGTTAGCAGATGCTGCCAGCGGTCATTGGTGATTTTCGAAAGCTGTTGCGCGGCCTGCGCATTCTGAAGATCGGCCTTCGCCTGTTCGATCTGCTGATCCAGCTCCGGCGTATCGATATCGGCCAGCACATCGCCCTTGTGCACATGCGCGCCGATGTCCTTGTACCATTTCGTCAGATACCCCGGAACGCGCGCGTAGATCGGCGCGGAATACCACGCCTGCAGATTGCCCGGCAGAGTCAGCACATTCTTTCCCGCGCCGGTTTGCGGCCGAATCACGCTCACCGTCGGGACCGATTGCGCCACCGCGAAGCTTTGCTGCTCGGCGCGCGCCTGCATCCGCACCATCAACCCGTTAACCACGATCCCGCCCGCGACAAGCGCGGTCAGAACCGCCCCAATCCGCAGCCGCCTGATGGTCTTCCGCTTGGGATCCGCAGGATCCGCCGGCGCTGTCATGTGTCTCTCCTGATGCAATCCGGTAAAATGGTCATTCCGCTGCCACCAGCTGTTCATCGCCACCCGCCGCGAGCCGGCGCGCGTCCGAAGACGAAGCGAGTCTGTCACGCCGATGAACCACACTGAACGCCACCGGCACAAAGAACAGGGTGGCCAGCGTTGCGATCATCAGCCCACCGATCACGGCACGACCAAGCGGCGCGTTCTGCTCGCCGCCCTGGCCCAGCCCCAGCGCCATGGGCGCCATACCGATGATCATGGCGAGCGCGGTCATCAGCACCGGGCGAAAGCGGGTGACGCCGGCCTCCAGCGCCGCGCGTGCGGCATGACCGGGTACAGCCAGACGCTCGCGCGCGAAACTGATCACCAGAACGCTGTTTGCCGTCGCCACGCCCATGCACATGATCGCGCCGGTCAGCGCCGGGACGCTCAGGGTCGTTTCCGTCCCAAACAGCATCCAGACGATGCCTGCCAG
>JANWHR010000112.1 GCA_025450355.1 Micropepsaceae bacterium | reverse complement strand
GAGGCAACGTTTAGACCCTGATCGTGCCGGAAGCCGGCCGCTCCTATGTCACGGCGCTCGCCCGCGGGCTTGCGGTCCTGAAAGCCTTTGACGAACAGCATGAACGGCTTACGCTGTCCGATGTCGCCCGTATCACGGACCTGCCGCGCGCCAGCGCCCGCCGCGCGCTGCTGACACTGCAGAGTCTCGGCTATGTGAACAGCGACGGAAAACTGTTCAGACTTTCGCCGCAGGTGCTGTCCCTTGCGCGCGCGTATCTGGCCTCCAGCCCGGTGCCGCGGATCGCGCAGAGTTTTCTGGAACAGGTCAGCGAGATGCTTGGCGAATCCTGCTCGCTTTCCATTTTGCACGACGACCAGGCGATCTATGTCGCGCGGTCCGGCCGCAAGCGCATCGGTTCGCTTCACCGCGATGTCGGCGCGCATCTGCCGGCGCATTGTACGTCCATGGGCCGCGTGCTGCTCGCGGCGCTTAACGATTCAGAGCTCGACGCGTTCCTCGCCCGGGCGGTGCTCACGCGCTACACGCCGTTCACGATCACCGATAAAGCCGATCTGCGCGCAGCGTTCGAAAAGGTCCGGCGCAACGGCTATGCGCTCGTCGATCAGGAGCTGGAAGTGGATTTGCGCTCGGTGGCCGTGCCGGTGCAGAACGCCTCGGGGCGCGTGATTGCGGCGATGAATGTCAGCGCGCAGGCCAGCCGCACGCCCAAAAGGCAACTGACCGATGTCTTTCTGCCAGCGCTGCGCGCCGCCGCGAGCAAACTCAGGCCGTTGCTCATTTAGCGGCCACGGTGTCACGAAGGGGCGTCTGCTGATGCAGACCCAGCACTGTCTGCACCAGTGAAAGATGCGAAAAGCCCTGCGGGAAATTCCCGGCCTGGCGCTTCAGCCGCGTGTCGTATTCCTCACTGAGCAGCCCGAGATCGTTGCGCAGCGCCAGCAGGCGGTCGAGCATCGCATTGGCTTCGTCCTGCCGTCCCTGCCTTTGCCAGGCATCGGCAAGCCAGAAACTGCAGGCGAGAAACACGCCTTCGCCCGCCGGCAAGCCATCGGCACCACTTTCGCTGTGATAGCGCGTGACAAAACCGTTGATGCACAATTCGCGTTCGATTGCAGCGATGGTCCCCGCAACGCGCGGATCTTCCACCGGCAGAAAGCCAACATGGGGAATCAGCAGCAGGCTTGCATCCAGCTCTTCGCTGCCAAAGCTCTGGGTGAAGGATTTCTTCTTTTCGCTGTAACCCTGCGCGCAGACCGTCCGGTGAATCTCGTCGCGCAGCTTGCGCCAGCGTTCCAGAGGCGCCTCCAGCCCGAACCGCTCCGCGTCGTGCACGGCGCGATCAAACGCCACCCACGCCATGATTTTCGAATGGGTGAACTGGCGCCGCCCGCCGCGCATTTCCCACACGCCATCATCGGGCTCGCGCCAGATCTGCTCCAGATGATCCAGCGCCTTAAGCTGCACATCCCAACCGGCCTGCAATGGCCCCAACCCGCCACACCGCGCCACATGCAGCGCGTCCGCCATTTCACCCCAGACATCGAGTTGCAACTGCCGCGAGGCGGCATTGCCGATGCGCACCGGTTTTGAATTTTCGTAACCGGGAAGCCAGGGCACTTCCCACTCGCTCAGGCGCCGTTCGCCGGCGATGCCATACATGATCTGCAGATCGCTCGGCGTTCCGGCCACGGAGCGCCGGAGCCAGTCGCGCCAGGCTTTTGCCTCGTCGTAATAGCCTGCGCCCATCAACGCGGTCAGGGTCAGGGTCGCATCGCGAATCCAGCCATAGCGGTAATCCCAGTTGCGTGAACCGCCAATCTGTTCCGGAAGCGACGTAGTGGGTGCCGCGATGATCCCGCCGGTGCGCGCGTCGGTCATGGCTTTCAGCGTCAGCAGTGATCGGATCACCGCCTCGCGCCGCGCGCCCTGATATTGACAGCGGCCGGCCCAATCGGACCAGGGTTTCGCCGTTTGGCGGAATGCCTCCTCCGCGTCAATCGCCGGGGGTGCCGCGCGATAGGACCGCCCATAGGTCAGCACGAAGGGAATTCGCTCGCCCTCACGCACACTGAATTCCGCGACGGTTGAGAGGTCCTCACCCTTCAACGCTACCGGCGTGCGCAACGCGACGAGATGCGGACCCGCGATCGCGCTGACGCCGCTGCCATCCGGCAATTTTGTCACCCAGGGCACGGCCGATCCGTAATCGAACCGCAAGGTCAGATGCATGCAGACCGGCATCACACCGGTGCGGCCCTCGACGATGCGGATCACCGACGACGCGACGGCGTTCATCGGCATGAAATCGATCACCGCAAAGCTGCCCGTCTTCGTCCGGAATTCCGTTTCCAGCAGCATCGTCTCGCCGCGATAGCGCCGGGTGGTGGTAATTTCCTTCTCCGCAGGAGACAGCAACCAGCGCCCATGGCCGGGATTGCCCAGCAGCGCCGCGAAACAGGCGTCACGATCAAACCGCGGCCAGCACAGCCAGTCGATCGAACCGTTGCGCCCCACCAGCGCCGCGGTCGTGCAGTCGCCAATCAGCCCGTAATCTTCGATCCGCATTATCCGCCCGTGGAAAAGCCGGGATACAGCGTCATTCCACCGTCCACGAATAATGTCGTCCCCACGACATAGTCGGAGTCGTCCGAGGCGAGCCACACGGCGGCGCGCGCGATGTCTTCCGGTTCGCCAATACGGCCATAGGGGATCAACGTCATCAGCGCGTTCAGCGCCGCTTCGGTGTTCCAGGCCGGGCGGTTGATCGGCGTGCGGATCGCCCCCGGCGCAATGGCATTCACCCGGATGCGTTTGGGCGCAAGCTCCTGCGCCATGCTTTCCATGAGCAGTTTCACGCCACCTTTGGAGGTCGCATAATTCGCGTGGCCTGACCACGGAATCACCTGATGCACAGAGCTCATGCAGATGATCTTGCCTGCGGCACAGGACACCGAAGGCACCACCCCGCGGCGGATGAATTCCTTCACCGCCTCGCGCGCACAGAGGAATTGCCCGGTGAGATTCACGCCAATCACGGTATTCCAGCGCTCCAGCGACATCTGATCGAATGCCTGATCGCGTTGCAGACCGGCGTTGGCGACCAGAATGTCGATCGTGCCCAGCTGTTTGATGGCCTGCGCGAACATGGCCACAACATCGCTTTCGACGGAGACATCCGCCTTCAGGGCAATCGCATTGACACCGGCGCGGCGGATCTCCTCCACCACGGCGTTGGCGGCGTCCTCATCGACCACATAGTTCACCGCGACATCGGCGCCGGCTTTGCCCAGCGCAAGGGCAACCGCCTTCCCGATGCCGGAATTGGCGCCCGTCACCAGGGCTTTCTGGCCCGCCAAAACACCTTTGGAAGACATTCGGAATGCTTACGCCTGCGCTGTCATTGCCTAACGCGCGAAACGCCATTCGGGTTCACACCGCTATGTCCCGCCGGCTTCCATCGCCTTGGCGCATTCGGCCGCGACGGTCAGGAAGCGCCGTTCGCTCTCCGGCCCGGTGACGAAGGGATTCGGCGCCCCGGGTTTCCGCGCCTTCAGCGCCGCGATCTTCTGAAACGCGTTGTCGTAAGACGAATGGTTCGACAGCGGCACATCGACGCCCTTTTCGCGCGCAATTCCCGCAAAGCGCTCCGCCGATGCGGCATAGGTGGCGAAATTCTCCGGTGTCTTTGGGAAATTAAAGGCGGTGCCGCCCCACTCGCCGCCAACGTGGCGCACATTGCCTTCCTTCAGCGGCATGATGATCGAAAGCGTGCCCGGCGTGTGCGGCGGCGTCACGTAAAGTTCGATGGTCGTGTCGCCCAGCGTGAGTTTGTCGCCATCCTTCACCGCGATATCGCGCTTTGGAATCGGTCCCCAATTGGCCGGATAATTCGCCCGCCGCGGCCCTTCCAGCACTTTCCAGTCAATGTCGCTCATCACCAGACGGGCGTGGAATTTGTCCGCGAGATATTGCGCACCGCCATAGTGGTCGCCATGCGCATGGGTGATGACGACATATTTGATCTGCGCGGGATCGAGCCCAAGCTTCCTTAAGCCGCCTTCGATATAGGTTTGCGCCTCATCCGCATTGTCGAGCGAATCGAGCACAATGATTCCGTCCGATGTGGTCAGCGCCCAGGCCGATACATTGGCGATGCCGAGGAAATAGAGATTGTCGAACACCTTGACCGGTTCGACGGTCACATTGCCCTGGGCCGGCGCCCGCGCGCCGGTGCGCGGATTGCAGATGCTAAGGACTCCTTTCAGGTCCTGACCGGCAGCATCGGCCGCCGCCTTCAGATGCGCCTCGCGGCTCTCCGCCGCATAGGCCACTGCGCCGAGGCACAGTGCCGCGACGCCCGCACCCATCAGGATCCGCAAAGCACCCATCTTTTCCTCCGCTCCATTGCCTGCGCAGTTCTAACATACTGGAAATTCGGCTGGCGAATGCGCAACATCCCACCGGAATCCTGCACCCCGCCCGGCCATGACCAGCCCGAAAATCGACAGCTACAACCATTTCATCCCGCCCGCCTATCTCGAACTCATCCGCGAGCACTCGAAAGACAGCGGCATCGTCAAACGGATGACGAACATCCGGGTGTTGTGGGACATCGAAGCGCGGATCGCGCTGCTGAAGCAGTGGCCGGAAGTGCAACAGGTGCTTACGCTTGGCCTGCCGCACCCGGAAGGCCTTGGCCCGCCTGCTGTCTCCATCAGGGCCGCGCGAATCTGCAATGATGGTCTGGCGGAAATCTGCCGCCGCTGGCCGGAACGGTTTCCGTCCTTCATCGCCTCACTGCCGATGAACGATATTCCCGCGGCACTGGAAGAAATGGACCGTGCCATTACGCAACTTGGCGCGCGCGGCATTCAGATCGGCACCAATATTCTCGGCCGGCCGCTCGACGATCCGGAATTTTTCCCGGTTTTCGAGCGCATCACGCGCCACCACCATCTCGGCGTCTGGATGCATCCGGTCCGGCAACAGGGCTTTGCCGATTACCGGACCGAAGCGAAATCCATGTACGAAATCTGGCAGGTGCTGGGCTGGCCCTACGAGACCAGCGCCGCGATGGCGCGCATCGTCTTTTCCGGCCTGTTCGACCGTCTGCCCGATCTGCGCATCCTGACCCATCATTGCGGCGGGATGATCCCCTATTTCGCGGGACGCGCCGAAACGCTATGGGCGCAGCTGGGTTCGCGCACTGCCGATCAGGATTACAGCGCGGTGCTGAAGCGGATGAGCAAACCGCTGATCGATTATTTCCGCATGTTTTATGGCGACACGGTGCTGGGGGGCTCGGCATCGGCGCTGCGCTGCGGGCTGGATTTCTTCGGCCCGGATCACGTGCTGTTCGCGAGCGATTGCCCGTTTGATCCCGAAGGGGGCGCCATGTTCATCCGCGAAGGCATCCGTTCCATCGCCGATCTGAAGCTCCCGCCGGAGGTGGAAGAAAAAATCTACCGCGGCAATCCTTCCGCTCTGCTAAAAATTGGCCAGACCAGCAGGGGACCATGACGATGGGACGCTCCACTCTTGTGAAGACCGGCGTTGCGGCGGCAGCCGTCGCCCTGATCGCCGCCGCGGCGCTTGCGGCTGAACCATCGGGCACGCCGCAAAACCGGAATCAACCGCCGGTGAACAGCGGGACAAATCCTTATCGCGTCATCCGCGACTGGGCGCAGTTCAGCACGGAAAAGCGCCCATGGGGCGGCTCAAACGGTGTCGCCATCGATCGCGACGGCAAGACCGTCTGGGCAACCGACCGCTGCTCGGCCGGAACCTCGCCCGGCTGCTTTGGCACAACGTCGAATCCGGTTCATCATTTCGACGAGAACGGAAAAGAAATCCGCAGCTTCGGCGCCGGCATGTTCGTCTGGCCGCACGGCATCCATGTCGATCGCGACGGCAATGTCTGGGTCACGGACTCAGGGATCGCCTCGCCGGATCTGCTGGCGAAATTTCCCGGCGCAGAAAAGAAGGGCAGCATCGTCGTCAAATTCAGCCCGGAAGGCAAAGTCCTCATGGTGCTGGGCAAGCCCGGCGTGCAGGGCAACCCGCCGGAAGCTCTGACCGAGCCCACCGTCGTTCTGACCGATCCACGAAATGGCGACGTGCTTGTCGCCGAAAGCCACTCCGACGTGAATGGTCCCAATCTTGTCGGGCGCATTTCCGTGTTCGACAAAAACGGCAAATTCCTGCGCGTGATCGGGAAGACCGGCAGTGGACCGGGCGAATTCCGCACCCCGCACGGACTGGTCTGGGATTCGCAAGGGCGGCTGATCGTCGCCGACCGGCACAACCACCGCATCCAGATCCTGACTCATTCCGGCAGCTATATCGGCGAGCTTGCGGAATTTGGCCGCCCCAGCGGAATTGCGATTGACCGGAACGACAACATCTACGTCTCGGATTCCGAATCCGATGCACGCGTACATCCCGGCTGGATGCGCGGCATACGCATCGGAAGCCTGAAAGACGGGCATGTGACGATGTTTATTCCGCCGCACAAAACCGAAGGTCCCGATGGCGCAATGGGCGAAGGCATCGCCGTCGATCCGGCCGGCAATATCTATACCGCCGAAGCCAATCTGCGCGGCGTCACGAAATACCTCCGCAATTAAAAATGTGCGGGCTGGAAGCCCGCCGCCTGCCTTGGACCGCGGGCTTCCAGCCCGCATTCTCTACACTACCCCGCCCGCGGCATGGGCGGCTTCGTAGAAATCGGCAAGGCTGTTCAGCTCGGCGGCACAATCGCCTTCGTAACAGGAGCCGTGCATTACCGCGAGGCGCTGTGGTCTCAGCCCGGCGAGCGCGCGGATGGTGGGCGCCGTTGCCGGGGTGAGCGCGGTCGAACGGAATGCCTTTTCCGCCGCAATGGCCTGTTCGACGATGCTCCCGGTTGTCACCGCCGGGCCATTTCCAGGATGGGCGAACAAGTCGCCGCAGAACAGCGTGCCGGTCGTCTCCTCGTAGATGATCCCCGATTCCCAGGCGTGCGGCACGTGCGGCGTATCACGATAGCGCACGCGCCTGCCACCAAGGTCGATCACTTCCCTGTT
>JANWHR010000111.1 GCA_025450355.1 Micropepsaceae bacterium | reverse complement strand
GAAATCCCTGGCGAGAGAGAGCCAATATGCGAATTCGCCATAACTGATGCACTGACCAAGGTAGTGGAGCGCAACCTTGTCCGGCGCGCGTTGCGCGTGGTGAAAAATTGTCTGCAAAAGGCCACTGGTCACTCCCGCGCGCATGGCAGAAATCCTCTGCCGGATGGCCGGCCGGTCGATCTTGCCCATTTCGTTGCGCGGGATGGACTCGACATATTGGAAATGGGCCCCGGGAAGGCTCTCCACACCGGTAATCCGGGTGAAAGCCTTCATGATCTGGTTCTTGCCGATCGGCCGCCGCGACTGAATGAGGATATGAAGTTCGTCCTCAACGGAGATCAGGCAAATTCCATCCAGGCTGAGGCTGTCCTGCAACAGTTGTTCGATAATCTCGACCGGCCTCTTCTCGCCACCCAGATTGATCGTGCTGGTGGTGCGCCCATGCAGCACGAGCCGGCCATCGGACCGGATTTCCCCGAGATCGCCCGGATAGAAGTAACCGTCACGAAAGAATTGCCGCGACGCCTCCTCGTCATCCAGGTATCCCTTAACTCCATCATTGGGGCGGACCCGTATCGCCCCCACCCGCCGGGCCGGCAGCGGCTTGTCGCCGTCATCGACGATCTGAACGCCGGAGCCGGACACCAGGACGTGCGCATTCAGGTCGTCCGGCCCGTTGATTCTGGTTAGCCCCACGGTTTTGCCTTCGGTGGACCCAAGCAGCTGAAAGACGTTTGGCGTGAGGCGCGATTTTACCGCAGAGGCAAGAGCTGCGGTTAATGGTGCCGCGGTCGCGAACAGGTGCAGTTCCGGATGGAAGCGGAGCTCTCCGCGCGGAGCGGCCAGAAGTTGTTCCAGCTTCTGCGGCGTCGCGATTGCATGCGTGATGCGCCCGAGTTCAAAGGAGCGCTGCAATCCGTCCCCGCGGTGACACACAGCCGTGGCGCCGGCCGACCATGTCCAGATGGGTAACAAGTACCCGGCAGCAGACCAGGCAGCAAAATCGAGTGCGTGAAAGACCGAATCTTCCGAGATTCCATAAACGGCGTAACGATGCTTCGCCTCCCCGGAAGTGCCCTCCGCATCGCGCAACACTTTCTTGCGATGGCCCGTAGTTCCCGACGTCAGCAGAATATGCCCGCCCACCGGACCATCCATGGTTGACATCTCCGGTACGGGTCCGGCCTCCCTGCCGGAAAAAATCGGTTCAGAGATGCGGATCAGTTTGTATTCCACATCGCGGGCCCCGATTGGCTGACCGTGAATCGTCGTGATCACGCCGCTGACATTTTGAAAGCTGCATGCGCGCAGTTCATCAGGATTGGCCAGATCAACCGTGGTGAGGCCCAAAGTCTGCAGCGCGAAACGCAGCACCCACCCGTCAAATATGTCAGACACACTCACCAGCGCCACGATGCTGCCGGGGCGCAATTCCTGCCTGGCGAGGGAGTCCCGCGCGAGCGCAATCCAATATGCGAATTCCCCATAACTGATGCGGCGGCCGAGGTAATGCAACGCAACCTTGTCAGGCGCGCGTCGTGCATGCCGGAAAACAGCCTTCGCCGGATGATCATTCGCCAGCGTGTTCTCGGTCATCTGCATGAAATAGCCTGCACCGGTCAGACTGACAGGCTGGCGGGCATGGTCAAAATGCGGCGCCGGAGGGTTATCCGGTCAATTTTGCCCATGTCATTGCGCGGCATCTCCGGTAGGAAGTGGATTCGAACCGGCGGAAAACCGGGCATTTCAGATTTGATCGCGGCGGCCAATTCGGCTTCCGGCAATGACTGGAGCGACTGAAGCACCAGCCGCAGATCATCTTCGGCACCTTCTCCCGGCAAGGACAGCACGCAGACCGCTTCCACGCCAAGCCTTTCCTGCAGCTTTCGTTCGATGGATTCGGCGGCCACCTTGCCACCGCGAAAAATGATCACGCTGCTCGCACGTCCCTGCATGACGAGGCGCCCATCGGCACGAAATTCGCCGATATCACCGGGATAGAAATAGCCATGCCTGAAGATCTGACTGGTCGCGGCGGTGTCTTCGAAATAGCCCGAAACAGCGTCGCGCGCGCGAATCCGAATGGTGCCTGTGTGGCCCGCCGGCAGCGGCCTGCCGGCATCGTCTACCACCTGAACTTCAACTGATTCATGAACCTGATGAGTGCCAAGATCCTCGGGCCCATTGATCCGCGTCAGAGCCCAAATTCCGACTTAGGTTGAGGCAAGGCACGTATAAATCCTGGACGTAAGTCTGGCCCGTGCGGCTTCAGCAAGTTGACGGGTCAGGGGCGCGCCTCCAACCGCCAAAAGCATTCCGGGATTAAATCGCAGCTCCTTCTTTGGAGTGTTTAGAATCTCCGAAAGCCGCGGCGGCGTAACGATGGCATGAGTGATCCCTTCGATCATGAGCGAGCGATGGAAATTTTCGTTCTGGTGGAAAACCACGGCGCCCCCCGCGAGCCAGACGCAGAGCGGAAGTTTGTACCCGGCGCCGGTCCACAGGGCCAAATCGAAGATGTTGACGACTGAATTCCCGTCGATGCCGTAAACGGCGCCGCGACCTGCGCTCATGGCCGCCAGCCTGCCGGCGTCGAGCATGACCTTTTTGCGCACACCCGTGGTGCCGGAGGTGAGCAGAATATGCCCCCCTTCCGGTTGGTCCAGTTCCGGCATTTCCGGCGCGGCTCCCGCGGTTCTGCCCAAATAGAGCGGCTGCGGAATCCGGAACAGCTTGTAGCTTCCGGCCGGCAGGCCGGCGATCGGATCGTCGGTAATGGTGGTGATGACACAGCAAATATTTCGCAGGTCCAGCGCCTGGAAGTCGGCCGGAGAAGCCACGGCCAGCGTGTCGATGCCCAGACTGCGCAGCGCAAAATCGAGCGTCCAGGCGTCGAGCCTGTGAGGCACCGCAAGAAATACCGCGATGCCTTCACGGCGGAGGTTCTGGGCCGCGAAGAATTTCCGCGCGTCGGCGATCCAATAGGCAAATTCGCCATAGCTGACCCGGTACCCGAGATAGGCCATCGCGAGTTTTTGCGGCGCGCGCCGCGCCTGATCAAATATCGTTTTGAGAATCAAAAAATTACCCCCTGGATCTACGAAATCGGCGTTGCATGTTCGATGGGCGTTGCGGCATTTTTCGAGACCAGACCCTGTTATTCCGGCGCGCCCGAGTCAGGCGGAGTCGCGCTGATCGGAGGAATGGGGACAAGGGGGACTCCAAACGGAGTTATCAATCCCAAAGCCTGAAGCTGATTCGTGTTCTGGTAGCGAATCGAGATGCGCGGATCGAAAAAGGACCGGGACGGCGAATTCCGGATAAACATGGCCAGTGCGCGATACTCGCGCCCTCCCGCATAATATTCGCCACGCTCAACTTCGACATCGCATTTGAGCGGAAGGTCATCGAACATCTTGAAATGAAGAAGCGCGCCCTGCATTGGCGCGAGTGGCGCCGGATTGAGCAGTGCGTGTTGGGCGATGATGAAGCGCTGTCCCGCACGCCATTTTACCAGCGGCACCTTGCTCATGACCGGCGGAGCCGACGGAACGCCATACTGTCTGTACAATCGCGCCCGAACCCCGCCATCGATCTGGCGAAACGGAAACGGCCCCGCGGGCAGCAGATAGTAAGGGCCACGGTCGAAATATGGCGCGAAATCGGCGAACGGCAATCCCGGGCGATAGTTGATCTCGCCGAACGGCTTGTCGGAATACATGTCGAGCATGATTGTAAACAACACCTCCGCGCCACAGGCATCGAACTTGCGCGTGAGCTGCGGCACGGTTTCGTTCTCACTGCCCGGCCAGACCAGCAACTCGTCGGCATCGGCCAGTAGAATCCACCGGCCGTCGCAAAACCGGTCGAGAACGGTGTTTTTCCAAATCAGGCCGGCGCCCGGCGGCTCGCCAAAATGATCGTCCGTGTAGAGCAGGCTGACGTCTGATTGCTGTCGCAGAAGTTCAGTCGTCCCGTCCGTGGAACCGTTGTCCACGAAGATGAAGCGATCGAATCCGAGCTTCCGGTAATAGCGCAACAACCAGGGTAGCCGCAGCGACTCATTCCGGACCACACAAACGACGACGTGACTATTCGGTGCAATGCCGCCTGCCGCGCGCGAAATAAGTTTCAGGGTTGGGCTGTTTGTCACCAGGCGAATTCCCGATCGATGGACGGCTCGACTTGTGCAGAAGAGAGCAGGAATTGCACCGGACGTCACCCCGCAAATTTGCCGCCTGGAAGCCACGCAGGGCACGAATTACCACAGAATTGCAAGAGGTTACCCAAAAACCAGCCGCCGCGGTTGCCAGTCAAAGACCCGGTGGCCGGAGGTCCGTTCAAGGATCATCAGCGTATTCACTTTACACATCGGAGGGTCAACGGGATTTCGTCCGTCCTGCTCACAGCGCATTTGTAATCTGCAACGGACTGCACTAGTTTCTTCCGCGAGGAGAGTCACTGTTCGCTTTGGGGTGTGAAGCGGCGCCGCGCCGCGATTTTCCTTTTTGTTCAACGACGCGCCGGCACATAGCGCTGCTGCGACGCGGGATTCTGGTTTCTTGAGATTCGACATGTGATGGGGAAAGCAAAAATGAAACTGAAGACCCTGATTCTTACGGGCGCATCATGCCTTTTATTCGCGACTCCTGCATTGGCGGGTGAGGGGTGGTATCTCGGTTTGGCCGCAGGTTGGGACCATCCTGATGGCGGAGGGGTGAAATACAGTACCGGATCAGGCAATGGGACGCTCGACCTCCGCGACAGCATGCTGGTCGCCGGATCGCTCGGCTACAAAATGCCCATGGGTTTACGCCTCGAGATGGAGTTCAGCCGCGTTGCCTTCCCAACCATGGGCGCCACCCAGGGCAATTCATCCGTGATCACGCCCGTGTCGGGCCATGTTGCCGAAAGCGCGCTGCTTGCCAATATCGCGTACGATATTCCGATTGCGCCCCGTTGGGCGGTCACCGTCGGTGGTGGCCTCGGCGCGGCCCAGGTCTCTCCCAGCGCCATCGAGTTTTCCTCCGGCACGAACATTTTCCACACCGATACCGTTTTCGCGTTTCAGTTGATCGCCGGGCTGGTCTGGAGCGCCGCACCCCAACTGGATGTCCAGCTCGATTTCCGCTATCGCGGCACCAGCGGGACAAATCACCTGATCGGTGAGCCCTCCAACATTTCATTCACGAGTCTGGATTCCGAAGCGGTGATGCTGGGGATCAGATACTACTTCCAGCCTCCGCCGCCACCACCACCTCCTCCGGCGCCACCGCCGCCGCCTCCACCGCCGCCGCCTCCACCGCCGCCTCCACCGCCTCCGCCACCGCCGCCTCCGCCACCGCCGCCTCCACCGCCGCCGCCTCCACCGCCGCCTGCGGTTCGGACCTTCATTGTCTTCTTCGACTTCGACAAGTCGAACCTGACGGCTGAAGCACTCCAGGTGGTGCAACAGGCGGTCCAGACGGCCCGGACGACCGGGATGGTCAGGATTGTTGTGACCGGCCATACGGACACGGTTGGATCGCTGGCTTACAACCAGCGCCTCTCGGAACGGCGCGCCGATGCGGTGAAGACCGAAATGGTCCGCGAGGGCCTGACCGCGAACGACATCACCACCGTCGGCCGGAACTTTGCGGATCCGCTTGTGCCAACCGGGCCGGGCGTTCGCGAACCACAGAACCGCCGGGCTGTGATCGACCTCGGAGGTTAAGTCTGATTATCGCCTGAAAGGGGGCGGGCTTTGGCCCGCCCCCTTTTCTTTTGGCTCATCGTTCTGTGCAAATCGGCCAAGATGGGCGGATTTTCAAGATGCGTTCAAGCGCCGGTTATTATGTGCCACTATTCTCGCGGAGGGCGTGACAAACGGCATGGGTCCCGGCGACGTTGATTCGCCGGAACGATCCGACTGCGATGTAGGGTATGATTGAAACACATAAAGTCTCCTCCGCAGCGCTGATTCCAAGACTGTTGGCTGCGCGGAAAGGCGAGATCGTCCCCGGGGGTGGAAAACACATCCTCATCGCCTGCATGCCGAAATCGGCTTCGACATATTTGTGCGGTGCGATCAGCGAACTCCCCGGAATGAAAGAGGCTGTCCTGACGGTTGGCCACCACCGCCGGGAGCAGGAGCTTTGCCCGCTCGAGTGCGCCCTGGTTCATCATTTCAATTATGTGGCGGCACACCATGTGCGGTATTCCGACACCACGCGCGAGATCATGAAGCGGTACAGTATTTTCCCCGTCATACTCGTCCGGAATATTCATGATTGTGTTGTCAGTCTTCGCGATCACCTGCTGAGGGAAAGCCTCGATATCCCGCAAGCCTATGTTCCGCGTAATTTCCGTACGCTTGCGACGGAACAGCAATTTGACTTTATCATTGACTTTATCGTGCCGTGGTACGCGAGTTTTTTTGCTTCCTGGAGCGAATACGACGGCCCTGTAATCCGGCTCCGGTACGAACGGCTGACTCAAGACATCCCCGTCGCGATCGAGCGCATTCTCAAGGCAATCGATTTTGGCGTTTCACGCGGGCAAATCCTGACCGCACTCCAGAAGGTCAATCCCGTCGAGAGGCGCTTTAACGTTGGCCGCGTTGGCCGCGGCCTTGAAGCATTGTCCGGCCGGCAGATTGAACGAATTCGGGAGCAATTCTCTTTTTACCGCGACATTCCCCTGCTTGAGACTGTGCTGGGCGACGGTGGTCCCATGCGGCAAATGGCAAGCTTGGGCTGATATTCGGTCGCCTCCGGGCTGTGCAGCGGGATAGAGATCAGCCTAAAACGGCCTTCTGCACCATCAGCGGACGCGAAACCCAAGTCCCATGCCGGAAGTACTGCCCCATCTGCAACGCCTGGAAGGCGAGGCGATTTGCATCCTGCGCGAGGTCGCTGCCGAGTTCCGCAACCCGGTCATACTCTATTCGATTGGCAAGGATTCTTCGGTCCTGCTGCATCTGGCGATGAAAGCGTTCCATCCCGCCAAACCGCCTTTCCCGCTGCTGCACGTGGATACGACCTGGAAATTCCGCGAGATGATCGCGTTCCGGGATGCGACCGCGAAAAGTCTCGGCGTGAAGCTGCTGGTCCACACCAACCGTGACGGGATCGAGCGCGGCATCAATCCTTTTGATTACAATCCCGATCTGCACACGCAGGTGATGAAAACCGAGGCCTTGCGGCAGGCGTTGGACATGCACGGATTCGATGCGGCGATCGGGGGCGCGCGGCGTGATGAAGAGAAGAGTCGCGCCAAGGAACGTGTGTTCTCGCTGCGCTCGTCCAACCATGGGTGGGATCCGAAAAACCAGCGCCCGGAGTTGTGGGGCATCTACAACACACGGATTGCGCCCGGCGAATCAATGCGCGTCTTTCCGCTGTCGAACTGGACCGAGCTTGACGTATGGGAATATGTCCAGGCGCAGGCGATCCCTGTGGTTTCGCTTTACTTCGCCAAGCGTCGCCCGGTGGTTCGACGTGCCGGATCGTGGATCATGGTCGACGACGAGCGCATGCGACTGAATCCGGGCGAAGAACCGGAGCAACGGCTGGTGCGCTTCCGTACGCTGGGCTGTTATCCGCTGACCGGCGCCATCGACTCGACCGCCACCACGGTTGCTGAAATTGTCCACGAACTTGGCAGCTCCGCAAGCTCGGAGCGGGCGGGCCGCGTCATCGACCATGACCAGGCCTCTTCAATGGAAAAGAAGAAGCGCGAGGGGTACTTTTGATGGGGCACCCTGCGACGGCCCCCGGATCGGGAACGCGGTTGCGGGTCGTGGCCTGCGGCAGCGTCGATGACGGCAAATCGACGCTGATTGGACGATTGCTGTTCGAATGTGATTCAGTTTCCAGCGACCAGCTCGCAGCGCTGACCCGTGACTCGCGCCGGTATGGAACCACGGGGGACGAACCCGACTTTGCACTGCTGCTCGACGGCCTGGAAGCCGAGCGCGAGCAGGGGATCACCATTGATGTTGCGTACCGGTATTTTTCGACTGCCCGGCGCAGATTCGTTGTGGCCGATGTGCCGGGCCACGAGGAATATACCCGCAACATGGAGACCGGCGCATCGAATTCGGAAGCCGCGGTCCTGCTCGCCGATGCGCGCAAAGGCATTCTGACCCAGACCAGGCGCCACGCCCACATTCTTTCATTGTTGGGCATTCGGCACATCGTTCTGGCGGTCAACAAAATGGACCTCATGGACTATTCGGCCGAGCGGTTTGCCCGGATCGCGGAGGAGTGCGACAGACTGGCGGCAAAGCTTTCCTTTGCGAGTGTCGTTCCGATTCCGGTGTGCGCGCGAAACGGCGACAACGTCACGACGCGCAGCCCGCGGATGCCGTGGTACGATGGGCCGGTCCTGCTGCAACATCTCGAGTCGCTGGACATTGATGGCGGCAGCGAAACGAAGCCGATGCGCTTCACCGTGCAATGGATTAACCGCACGAATGCGGAATTCCGCGGCTATGCCGGAAGCGTGGTTTCCGGAATCCTGACGGAGGGACAGGAAATCGTCGTCACCGCTTCGGGTGTGCGTGCGCGGGTGAACCGCATCGTCACCGGAGACGGCGACCTGAAACAGGCGGTTGCGGGCCAGGCGGTGACGCTGGTCTTGTCCGATGAAATCGGGATCTCGCGTGGAGATATTCTGACCTTACCCGAATGGCGGTGCGAAACAGCGGACCAGTTTGCCGCTCATGTCGTCTGGCTGACGCACGAGGTCATGCTTCCGCATCGCGAATACCTGATTAAGTTCAACAGCAGGGTCGTGCCGGGCAGGATCACGGCGCTCAGGCACAGGCTCGATCCCGACAGCCTTGAACAGGTGGCGGCACGCGCACTGGAAATGAACGAGATCGGGTACTGCCACATCTCAACCCGTGAACCTGTGTCCTTTGATCCATACCGTGAGAATCGGGAGACCGGCGGATTCATCATCATCGACCGTCAGAGCAACGCGACGGCCGGCGCGGGCATGATCGACTTTGCGCTGCGCCGCGCCGCCAATGTGCACTGGCATGAGCTGGACGTGAACGCGGGTGCGCGAGCCGGCCTGAACGGCCAAAAGCCTTGCCTGCTGTGGTTCACCGGGTTTTCGGGTGCCGGAAAATCAACCATTGCCAATCTGGTCGAAAGGCGCCTGTTTGCAGAAGGGCGCCGCAGCTATCTTCTCGATGGCGACAATATCCGGCACGGTCTCAATCGCGATCTCGGCTTCACGGCTGCCGACCGCGTCGAAAATATCCGCCGGGTTACCGAGGTCGCCCGGCTGTTCGTGGATGCCGGGTTGATCACACTCGTGGCGTTTATATCGCCGTTTTCCGCCGAGCGCGAAGCGGCCCGGGAATCGTTTCGTCCGGAAGAATTTCACGAAATTTACGTCGATACGCCGCTGGAAATTTGCCGGGCGCGCGATCCCAAGGGCCTGTATGCGCGCGCGGCGAGCGGCCGGTTGAAAAACTTCACGGGTTTCGACAGTCCGTACGAGCCACCGCTCAAACCCGAGCTCGTGCTTCGCACCGCCGAGGCGTCCGCTGAAGAACTCGCCAGTCACGTGATCGGCTATCTCAGGACAAAAGGGCTTATACCGTGATTCAACATTGAGCTGCGCCGCCGGCCGCGCTTCTAATGCCGGGATGAATCTGCGAATATGTCCGCGGGTGAGCCAGAGCGCCAGGAACTGGCAGCCGGATAACCGGAAGGGGGAACGAAATTGGACTGGACCGTAACGATCAGTGTTCTCGTGCTTGTGGTGATCGTGTTTGCTTTCGCAAACTGGCGCGCACGTCAGCCGGCGCAACCGCTCAAGGTCCGAATGGTCAATTACCACGTGGTCCAAATGGCCTGCATCGTGGTCATTCTGGTCATGGCCGCGCATATGCT